>JAWWOJ010000258.1:0-9365 GCA_033851885.1 Frankiales bacterium
GACGCCGCGCGACTACAAGCGGGTCCTCGCCGAGATGGCGCGCGCTTCGGAGACTGAGCTTCAGACGGCAGGAAAGTAGCCATGGCCGACCCGCAGGGCTTCCTCAAGCTCGACCGCGCGACACCCACGCGGCGTCCCGTCGACGTCCGCATCCGCGACTGGAAGGAGGTCTATGAGCACTTTCCCGTCGAGGCCGTCGAGGCGCAGGCCAGCCGGTGCATGGACTGCGGCATCCCCTTCTTCCACAACGGTTGCCCCCTCGGGAACCTGATCCCGGAGTGGAACGACCTCGTCTACCGCGATGACTGGTCCGCTGCCAGCGAGCGGCTGCACGCGACCAACAACTTCCCGGAGTTCACCGGGCGGCTGTGCCCCGCGCCCTGCGAGTCCGCGTGCGTGCTCGGCATCAACCAGGACCCCGTCACGATCAAGCAGGTCGAGGTCGAGATCATCGACCGTGCCTGGGACGACGGCACGGTGCTGCCGGCGCTGCCGCGCGAGCGGTCCGGCAAGTCCGTCGCGGTCGTCGGCTCCGGACCCGCCGGCCTGGCGGCTGCCCAGCAGCTGACCCGTGCCGGGCACGACGTGACCGTCTTCGAGCGGGCCGACCGGATCGGTGGGCTGCTTCGCTACGGCATCCCCGAGTTCAAGATGGAGAAGCGGCATCTCGACCGCCGCCTCGAGCAGATGGCCGCCGAGGGCACCGTGTTCCGGGCCGGTGTCGACGTCGGTGTCGACGTGACGGTCGAGGAACTCCGGTCCTCGTTCGCGGCTGTGGTGCTCGCGGGGGGCTCGACGGTCGGCCGCGACCTGCCCGCCACGGGTCGCGAGCTTTCCGGCATCCACCTGGCCATGGACTACCTCGTACCGTCCAACCAGGTGCAGGAGGGGACCCTCGCCGACTGGCCCATCACCGCGAAGGACAAGCACGTCGTCATCATCGGCGGCGGCGACACCGGTGCCGACTGCCTCGGTACCGCCCACCGCCAGGGCGCGGCGTCGGTCACCCAGCTCGAGATCATGCCCGAGCCGCCGCCGTCCCGCGCCTCCTCGACGCCGTGGCCGACCTGGCCGTTGATGATGCGCACTTCGTCCGCGCACGAAGAGGGCGGCGACCGGGTGTTCGCGGTCTCCACCACCGAGTACGTCGGGAAGGACGGCGCCGTCGATGCCCTCCGCCTCACGGAGGTCGACGCCTCGTTCCAGCCGGTCGCGGGCACCGAGCGGACCCTGCCGGCCCAGCTCGTGCTGCTCGCGATGGGCTTCGTGAGCCCGCAGCACGAGGGGCTGCTCGACGACCTCGGCGTCGACTATGACCAGCGCGGCAACGTCGCCCGCTCGCCATCATGGGAGTCGTCGGTGCCGGGCGTCTTCGTCGCCGGCGACATGGGCCGCGGCCAGTCGCTGATCGTGTGGGCGATCGCCGAGGGCCGCTCCTGCGCCGCCGCCGTCGACGCCCACCTGATGGGCACGACCACCCTCCCCACCCCGATCCGCCCCACCGACCGCCCCTCCTAGCCCGGGTTCGAGGGGGGCGGGTCATAGGGTGATCCGGTGAAGCGCCGCGCCAAGATCGTCTGCACCCTGGGGCCTGCGACGCAGTCCTACGAGCGCGTCCGCGCGCTGGTCTACGCCGGCATGGATGTCGCCCGGTTGAACTTCAGCCACGGTTCCTACGAGGACCACCTGCAGGCCTACACGTGGGTCCGTGAGGCCAGCGACGAGAGCGGCCGCGGGGTCGGCGTCCTCGTCGACCTGCAAGGGCCGAAGATCCGGCTGGGGACGTTCGCGGAGGGACCTGTCGTCTGGGCCACCGGCGAGACCGTCGGCATCACGGTCGAGGACGTACCCGGCGACCACGACCTGGTGTCGACGACGTACAAGGGACTGGCCGACGACGTCGCCGTCGGAGAGCGGCTGCTCGTCGATGACGGCAAGGTCGGGCTGCGGGTGATCGCCGTCGACGGGCCGGTCGTGCGCTGCCAGGTCACCGAGGGCGGCCCCGTCAGCAACAACAAGGGCCTGAGCCTGCCGGGGATCGGTGTCAGCGTGCCCGCCCTGAGCGCCAAGGACGAGGCCGACCTGCGGTTCGCCATGGGGCTGCGTGCCGACATGGTGGCGCTGTCCTTCGTCCGCAACGCCTCCGACGTCGACCTCGTGCACGCGATCATGGACGAGTCCGGCGTGCGGCTGCCCGTCCTCGCGAAGATCGAGAAGCCGCAGGCGGTCGACAACCTGCAGGAGATCATCGAGGCGTTCGACGGGCTGATGGTCGCCCGCGGTGACCTCGGCGTCGAGATGCCTCTCGAGCGGGTTCCGCTGGTGCAGAAGCGATCCATCCGGGTGGCCCGCGAATGCGCCAAGCCGGTGATCGTCGCGACGCAGATGCTCGACTCGATGATCGGCAACAGCCGGCCGACCCGGGCCGAGGCGAGCGACGTGGCCAACGCCGTGCTCGACGGGGCCGATGCGGTGATGCTGAGCGGCGAGACGAGCGTCGGCGCCTACCCGGTCGAGACCGTGGCCACGATGGCCCGCATCATCAGCGCCGCCGAAGAGGCCCTCGACCAGGTCCCGCCGGTGGGGCGTGAGCCCGACAGCATCGCGTCCTCCATCACCAGGGCCGCTGCCCAGGTCGGGGAGCAGGTCGGGGCCCGTGCTCTCGTGGCGTTCACGCAGAGCGGCGACACGGCCCGTCGGCTCGCGGAGAACCGGTCCCGGATCCCGCTGCTGGCCTTCACGCCGACCCAATCCGTGCGCAGCCAGCTCGCGCTGGTCTGGGGCGTCGAGACCTTCCTGGTGCCGGCGGTGCAGCACACCGACGAGATGGTGCGTCAGGTCGACACGGCCATGCTCGAGCTGGGCCGGATGCAGGCCGGGGAGCTCGTGACGATCGTCGCGGGCAGCCCGCCGATGACGTCCGGCGCGACGAACGCGCTCCGGGTCTGGCGGCTCGGCGACCCGCTGCCGAAGCGGCCCACCTAGTCCACACCTGTCCGGTGCCCCCGGTGGGAGTCGAACCCACACTGGCGCGAGTTTGAGTCGCGTGCCTCTGCCGGTTGGGCTACGGGGGCGAGCCCCCCAACGGTGCAGGGGCGGCAGGTGCCCAGCGTAGGAGATCAGTAGGCTCAGCAGGTGTCCGAGAGCCTGCCCACCGCCCCGATCGCGCGACGTGTGCTGCTCGCGGAGGACGAGGCGCTGATCCGCCTCGACCTCAAGGAGATGCTCGAGGAGGAGGGCTTCGAGGTGGCAGGCGAGGCCGGTGACGGCGAGACCGCGGTGCGGCTGGCCCTGGAGCTCAAGCCCGACCTCGTGATCCTCGACGTGAAGATGCCCGTCCTGGACGGCCTCAGCGCCGCGGAGCAGATCGTGGCGGCCCGGGTCGCGCCGGTCGTCATCCTCACGGCGTTCAGCCAGCGGGACCTGGTGGAGCGGGCCCGTGAGGCCGGCGCGATGGCCTACCTCGTGAAGCCGTTCCAGAAGAAGGACCTGGTGCCGACGATCGAGATGGCGATCTCGCGCTTCCAGGAGCTCGTCGCGCTGGAGGGCGAGGTCAGCGACCTCACGGGGCGGCTCGAGGCCCGCAAGCTCATCGACCGGGCCAAGGGCGTGTTGCAGACCGAGCACGGGATGACCGAGCCGGCAGCCTTCCGAGCCGTCCAGCGGGCCTCCATGGACCAGCGCCGGAGCATGCGGGCGGTCGCCCAGGACGTCCTGGACGGTCTCCTCGACGGCGTGGTGATTGCGGCGGACACGCCCGGTTCTGGCCCGAACTGACCCCGACCGCGACATCACGGTCGCGCAACGGCACCGTTGCGCGGGAGCGCGATGCTTGGTGATGGGCCATTCGGCTGAGTAGGTTCTGGCGCGCTAGACACGCCCAGGGGCCGGGAAGAATCCGGCGCCCCTTGCAGGAGGTTGCTCGTGCACTCATCCCGAATCGTCCGCGTTGGCGCGCCGCTGATCATCGTCGGCGCGCTGGCTCTCAGCAGCTGCAGCTCCAAGAGCGAGGGGTCCGGGGGTGGCAACAAGACCCTGACCATCGGAGTCGTGGCCCCGCTCTCCGGTGACCTGTCCGCCGTCGGCAACGGCATCAAGAACGGCGTGGACCTCGCCATCAAGCAGGCCAACGCCGCCAAGACCGTCAAGGGCGTCACGCTCGTGCTCGATGCGCAGGACGACACGGCCAAGGCCGACGTCGGTGCCACCGTCGCCGCCAAGCTCGTCGCAGAGTCCAGCGTCGTGGGCGTGGTCGGTCCGCTGAACTCCAGCGTCGCCAAGTCCGTCGCGCCCGTCATGGCCAGCGCGAACCTCGCGATCATCTCGCCGTCCAACTCGGGCGTCGACCTCACCGGTCGTGGCGCGCTCGCGACGGGCACCACGCAGACGCGTCCGTACAAGTCGTACTTCCGCGTCTGCGCGACCGACGACATCCAGGGCCCGTTCGCCGCGGACTACGCGGTCAAGGACCTGAAGGTCAAGAAGGTCGCGATCGTGCACGACAAGAAGGCCTACGGGCAGGGCCTTGCTGAGGCCTTCGCGAAGCAGGCCAAGGCTGACGGTGCGACGGTCCTCAAGACCGAGACCATCAACCCCGGCGACAAGGACTTCTCGGCTCTGGTCACCAAGCTCAAGAGCGAGAGCCCGGACTTCCTGTTCTACGGCGGTGAGTACCCCGAGGCCTCGCTCATCACCAAGCAGATGAAGTCCGCGGGTCTCAACATCCCGCTCATGGGTGGTGACGGTGTCGACGCCGCCGACTACATCAAGATCGCCGGGGCCCAGGCCAACGGCGACTACGCCACCGCACTGGGTGCCCCGACGGACAAGCTGGCCTCTGCCGCGCAGTTCCTGACGGACTACAAGGCCCAGAACTACAAGGACCCGGCCGACCCCTACGGTGCCGCTGCCTACGACTCGGCGAACGCCATCATCAAGGCGCTGGCCAAGGCCTACGGCGAGGGCAAGACCGGTCAGGCGCTGCGTGACGAGATCACCAAGGAGGTTGGCGACAGCAACTTCCAGGGTGCCACCGGCACGATCAGCTTCGACCAGTTCGGCGACACGAACAACAAGGTCCTGACGGTGTACAAGGTGACCAGTGGCGCCTTCGTGCCTGTGAAGACCGACTCCTTCAAGTAGCAGCCCACCGAAGGTCTAGGGACGACAACGAGGGGGCGGTGACCGCATTGGTCGCCGCCCTCTCGCTGCACTTGTAGGGAGGACCCGGATGCAGCTCTTCATGCAACAGCTGGTGAACGGGGTCGTTCTCGGCGCGACCTACGGGCTCGTGGCGCTCGGCTACACGATGGTCTACGGCATCGTGCAGCTCATCAACTTCGCGCACGGCGAGATCTTCATGCTCGGTGGCTTCGGTGCGCTGTTCACCTACACCGTGCTGCTGCCATCGGGAACACCTGTCGTGCTCGCCCTCATCCTCATGCTGCTCGGCGGCATGGCGGTCAGCGTCACCGCTGCCGTCATCATGGAGCGCTTCGCCTACCGCCCCCTGCGAGGGGCGCCACGACTCGCTCCCCTCATCACCGCGCTCGGCGTGTCGATCTTCCTCCAGGAGCTCGTCCGCAACTTCTACCCGGCCAAGTCCCCGAGGCCCTTCCCGCAGCTGATCCCGCCCGACTACCTGATCAACCTCGGCGGCGGCGTCACCATCAACGCCCCCAAGCTGGTCACCGTCATCGCGGCGGTGGTCGGGATGGTCGCGCTGTCGACCTTCGTACGACGCAGCAGGACCGGTCGCGCGATGCAGGCCACCGCCCAGGACCCGGACACCGCGCGCCTGATGGGCATCGACACGGACCGCATCATCGTGACGGCCTTCGTGCTGGGGGCGTCGCTCGCGGCGGTGTCGGGGCTGTCCAACGGGCTGCAGTTCGGCACCGTCGACCCACGCATGGGAGCGCTGACCGGTGTCAAGGCCTTCACCGCCGCCGTCCTCGGCGGTATCGGCAACATCTCCGGTGCCGTGCTCGGCGGGTTCCTGCTCGGGATCGTGGAGGTCATGGCGACCCAGTACGCGCCGTCCCCGCTGTCCGGCGGTGCCTGGGCGAACGCCTGGGGCTTCGTGGTTCTCATCCTGGTGCTCGTGTTCAGGCCGAACGGCCTGCTCGGCGAGCGCGTGGCGGCCCGCGCATGAGCCGCGACCTGTCACCCAAGAGCCTGCTCGGCGTCGCGGGCGCCGTGGCCACGGCGGTGGCCTGCTTCCTGCCGTGGTCGTTGTACGCAGGCTTCCCGGGCAAGATGCTCAACACCGGCTTCCCGGGCGGCGCCAGGATGTACGTGCTCCTGCTCGCCCTCGCGGCGGTGGCTGTCCTGCTGCTCGACCCACCAGGACGGGTGCGCGGCATGCGCGGGGCAGCGGTCTGGGCGCTGGTGATCTCGCTGCTGACCGCCCTGCTCATCGGGTATGCCGGTGGCGGGCTCGGCAAGGTGGCAGCGGGCGCCTGGATCGCGGTGGCCGGATCAGCGGCACTCACGGCGAGCGCCTACCTGCTCGACTCCAGCTCCGACCGTGACCGACGGGTCTGGTCGCTCCCGGATGCCGACTGGCGGATGCCGGCGGAGATCGTCATCACGCTCGCCATGGCCGGCCTGGCGCTCTACGTCTTCGTGGTCGGCCTGGGCATCCCGACGAGCAACGTGGCGAGCGGTCCGGACCACACGTTCCGCGACGCCATCTCCCTCAATGACGTGACGAACGGCAGCGAGTTCCTCGCCTTCCTGTTCGGCATCATCGGGTTGTTCCTCGTGGCCGGCCGCATCGGCCTCACCGCCTCGCTCGGTGCCATCACGCAGCGCCGGCGCCCTGCACTGGTCACCGGAGCCACCCTGGCCGCGATCGCCTTCCCCTTCACCCAGGACGGCAGCCCGTACGCGCTGCGGATCGCTGCCTCGATCGGCGTCTTCGCCGCCGCCGCCGTCGGGCTCAACGTGGTCGTCGGTCTCGCTGGTCTGCTGGACCTCGGGTACATCGCCTTCTTCGGCGTGGGTGCCTACTTCGCCGCGATCTACAGCGGCAGCGCGACCAGCCCGATCCACGTGCACCTGCCGTTCTTCCTCGTCATCGTCCTGGGCGCCCTGGTCGCCGCGGTGTTCGGCTTCGTGCTCGGCGCACCCACGCTCCGCCTCCGAGGCGACTACCTCGCCATCGTGACCCTCGGCTTCGGTGAGATCTTCCGCATCTCCGTCAACAACCTCGACGGCCAGTCGGGCCCGTCGCTGACCAACGGACCCAACGGGATCAGCAACATCCCCGACCTCGGGCTCCCGGGCGGGTTCAGCTTCGGCGACAACCACCACCTGTTCGGCGTCCCCCTGCCCTTCCAGGCCAACTACTTCTTCCTCGAGATCGTGCTGGTCGCTGCCGTCATGGTCGCGTTCCTGCGGCTCTCGGACTCCCGCATCGGGCGGGCCTGGGTCGCCATCCGCGAGGACGAGCTGGCGGCTGCGGCGACGGGCATCAACACGACCCGCCTGAAGCTGCTCGCCTTCGGGCTCGGCGCCACCCTCGCCGGAGCGGCCGGGACCGTCGACGCGCACGTCGTGAAGGTCGCGGCGCCGGACTCGTTCACCTTCATCGAGTCGACGCTGCTCCTCGCCGCCGTCATCCTCGGAGGTATGGGGACCGTCCCGGGTGCGCTGCTCGGTGCCAGCGTGGTCTACCTGCTCCCGGAGCAGCTGCGGTTCCTGCACGACCTGCGGCTGCTGGTGTTCGGGCTCGTGCTCATCCTGATGATGCGGCTGCGTCCGGAGGGTCTGGTCCCGAGCAAGCGGCGGCAGCGCGAGTTCCACGAGCGCGACGACAGATCCGGCGCGCTCGACCCGCCGCCGGGGGCACACGCATGACCGTCCTCGAGGCCACCTCGGTCACCAAGCGCTTCGGCGGGCTCGTGGCGGTCAACGACGTCTCGCTGACCGTCAGCGAGGGCGAGGTGGTCGGGCTGATCGGGCCCAACGGCGCCGGGAAGACCACGTTCTTCAACTGCCTGACCGGCATGGAGACTCCGACCTCGGGCCGCGTCACCTTCAAGGGCACTCCGCTGCGCGGGCGGCCCGACCTGATCCTGAAGGCCGGCGTGGCACGGACCTTCCAGAACATCCGGCTCTTCCCCAACATGACGGCCGTCGAGAACGTCATCGTCGGCCGGCACGCCCGGACGTCCGCCGGTGTGCTGAGCGCGATCGGCCGCGGTCCGCGCTACCGACGCGAGGAGCGGGAGTCCGAGGAGGTCGCCCGTGACCTGCTCGCGTTCGTCGGCCTCGGCCACGTGCGCAACGAGCTGGCGAAGTCGCTGCCCTACGGCGACCAGCGCCGACTGGAGATCGCGCGCGCCCTTGCCACCGAGCCCGGCCTGCTGCTGCTCGACGAGCCCACCGCCGGCATGAACCCCAACGAGACCGCCGCGGCCGTGTCGCTGGTCAAGAAGATCCAGGGGCGTGGCATCGCGGTGGTGCTCATCGAGCACGACATGCGCTTCGTCTTCGGACTGTGCGACCGCGTCGCCGTGCTGGTGCAGGGCGAGAAGCTGCTCGAGGGCACCCCCGCCGAGGTGCAGTCCGACGAGCGGGTCATCGCCGCCTACCTCGGCAAACCTCCGGAGGATGCCGGCCCGAAGGAGAAGAACCCGTGAGCCTCCTCGAGGTCAAGGACCTCCGCGTCAGCTACGGATCCATCGAGGCCATCAAGGGCATCAGCCTCGTGGTGGAGGAGGGCCAGGTCGTCACTCTCATCGGCACCAACGGCGCCGGCAAGACGACGACGCTGCGCACGCTGTCCGGACTGCTCAAGCCGACCGCGGGGGAGATCTACTTCGACGGGCAGCGCCTCGACGGCACCGCTGCGCACGAGGTCGTCATGCGCGGCATCGCCCACTCGCCGGAGGGCCGGCGCATCTTCCCGCTGATGACGGTCGAGGAGAACCTCGAGCTGGGCGCCTACAGCCGCAAGGGCATGTCCCCCGCCGAGGACATCAAGAAGGTCTTCGAGCGCTTCCCGCGGCTCGAGGAGCGGCGCGCGCAGAAGGCCGGGACACTGTCCGGCGGTGAACAGCAGATGCTCGCGATCGGCCGGGCTCTCATGAGCCGTCCGCGGCTGCTGATGCTCGACGAGCCGTCCATGGGGCTGTCGCCCATCATGATCCAGCTGATCTTCGACACGATCGCCGAGCTGAAGTCCACCGGGACCACGATCCTGCTCGTGGAGCAGAACGCGTCGGCGGCTCTCGCGCTGGCCGATGTCGGGTATGTCCTCGAGACCGGCAAGATGGTGCTGTCCGGCACGGGCAAGGACCTGCTCATCGACGAGAAGGTCCGCAAGGCCTACCTCGGCGAGGACTAGCACACACCAC
>JAWWOJ010000349.1:0-2835 GCA_033851885.1 Frankiales bacterium
AGATGCGGTTGCCGTGGACGAGCAGCGTCTCCGTGACCGGTGCCCCGTCGACGACGACGGTGTCGAGACCCCGGAGGGTGACCCGTCCGTCCGGTTCCACGATCGCCTCCGCAACCGGCGGGTCACCGAGCTTCGTGATGCCGACCTCCAGGAGCAACGGCTCCGGAAGCGGGTCGGACACGTGGTGCTCGCCGCCCGCGACGGGGACGAGGCGCGGACTACCAGGGATCGCCATGCTCGTCGTGTACCCGCGAGCCGCGCCGACCACACGCTGCCAGCCATCTCCAAGGTAGCTGCGAGAGAGTGGCTGCATGAGTGCAGTGCGCAAGACACCAGCCGCTGACCCTGGTGAGCTGCTCGACCTCGTGCTGACCGAGGTCAGCAGCGTCGTCGTCGGACAGGACGTCATGCTCGAACGGATGCTCGTGGCACTCCTGGCCCGCGGGCACTGCCTGCTGGAGGGGGTCCCGGGCGTCGCCAAGTCGCTCGCGGTGGACACGCTCGCCCGGGCGATCGGCGGCACCAGCGTGCGCATCCAGTTCACCCCCGACCTCGTGCCCAGCGACATCATCGGCACCCGGATCTACCGGCCGTCGCAGGAGGACTTCGACGTCGAGCTCGGGCCGGTGTTCGCCAACCTGGTGCTGGCCGACGAGGTCAACCGTGCGCCGGCGAAGGTGCAGTCGGCGCTGCTGGAGGTGATGGCGGAGCGGCAGGTCTCGCTGGCCGGCACGACCTACCCCCTGCCCTCGCCGTTCGTGGTGATGGCGACGCAGAACCCGCTGGAGTCCGAGGGCGTCTACCCGCTGCCCGAGGCGCAGCTCGACCGCTTCCTCATGAAGGTCGACGTACCGACCCCGACCATGCAGGAGGAGCTCGAGATCGTCCACCGGATGTCGGTCGACCCGCCTCGCGCCGCCCAGGTCATCACGCTCGACCAGCTCGTGCAGGTGCAGCAGGCGGCCGACGCGGTTTACGTGCACGAGGCCGTCGCCGAGTACGCCGTCCGGATCGTCATGGCCACCCGCGATCCGGAGGAGTGGGGCGTGCCGGAGCTCGTCCCGCTCGTCATCCATGGGGCGTCCCCCCGCGGCAGCCTCGGCCTGGTGGCGGCCGCCCGATCGCTGGCGCTCATCCGCGGCCGCAACTACGCGCTGCCGGCCGACGTCGCCGAGGTCGCGGTCGACGTGCTCTCGCACCGGCTGGTGCTGACCTACGACGCGATCGCCGACGCCGTGCCCCGTCGCCGGCTCATCGAGCGGGTCCTGGAGCAGGTGTCCGCGCCGGCTCAGGCTCCTTCCGTGTACGACGACGGCGTCGCGTGAGCGCTTCCTCGCTGCTCACGACGGGTGCCCGCGCCAAGCGGCTGTACCTCGAGGTGTCCGCCAAGGTCGACGGGTACCTGCACGGCGAGCACCTCGGGATCCAGATCGGCCCCGGCGGCGACCCGGCCGAGGCCAGGCTGTATGCCCCGGGCGACGACGTACGACGGATGGACTGGTCGGTGCTCGCCCGCACCGGGGAGCCGCACGTCCGCACCACGACCGCACAGCGCGAGCTGGAGACGACCTTCGTCGTCGACCTCACGCCCTCGATGGGCCTCGGCTCGCGGCGGCAGCTGAAGAAGGAGCTGGCACTGACGGTCGTCGCGGCGCTCAGCCACCTCGCCTCCGGCCCGGGCGACCGCATCGGCGCCGTCGTGCTGACCCGCCACGGCGTGCGGCGGCTCCCCTCGAGGACCACCGCGACCGCGGCGCCGCACCTGCTGTCGGTGCTCGACCGGATCGACCCGGGCGAGGGCGCCGGACCCAGCCTCGGTGAGGCGCTGCAGGCGGTGCCCCTCAACCGGCGTGGCCTGCTCGTCGTCGTGTCCGACCTGCTCGGCCCGCGTGACTGGCAGAAGCGGATGCAGCTGATCGCCCAGCGGCACGACGTGATCGTGGCGCACCTCAGCGACCCCGTGGAGCTGCACCTTCCCTCGGTCGGGCTGCTGCGGGTGCGCGACCCCGAGACCGGCCGGTCGCTCGACGTACCGACCGGCAGCCGAGCGCTGCGCGAGAGCTATGCCCGGGCGGCAGCGGCCCGGCAGGCGTCCGCGGCCGAGGCCGTGAGGGTTGCCGGCGCCGCGTACCTGCCGCTGTCCACTGATGCGGACTGGCTGCGTGAGCTGTCACGCTTCCTGACGTTGCGCCGGCGGGTGCGGGCGGCGCGGCGCGTGGCGGGCCGATGACCTTCTCGATCCCCCGCAACTGGCACTTCTCGGAGGAGCCACGGCTCTGGTTCCTGCTCGCCGTCGCCGCGGTCGCCGCGCTCTACGTCGCCCTGCAGGTGCGTCGGTCGACGTACGAGACCCGGCTCTCCGACGTGGATCTGCTGGCGTCCGTGATGCCCCGCCGGCCCGGCTGGCGTCGGCATGTGCCCGCCACCCTGCTGATCCTGACGCTCGCCGCACTGACCACCGGCTTCGCCCGGCCGACGGCCGACGTGAAGGTCAAGCGCGACAAGGCCACGGTCATCGTCGTCCTCGACGTGTCCGCGTCGATGCTCGCGACCGATGTGTCACCGTCGAGGATCGAAGCGGCCAAGTCTGCGGCCGCCGCGTTCGTGCACGGACTGCCTGCGACCTTCTCTGTGGGCCTCGTGTCGTTCAGCGGCACGGCCGCGCTCGTCGTGCCGCCGACGACCGACAAGAGCTCGGTGGCCGGTGCCATCTCGGCGCTGCAGCTCGGCGGTGGCACGGCGATCGGCGACGCGGTCGGTGTCGCGGTGAAGGCGGCCCAGGCCGTGCAGGCGTCCGGCAACAAGGCGCCCGTGCGGATCGTGCTGCTGTCCGAC
>JAWWOJ010000362.1:0-4765 GCA_033851885.1 Frankiales bacterium
CTCGCCGCCGAGGGCGCCTGCGTCGTCGTCACCGACCGCGACGCCGAGGCGGCCGCCTCGGTCGCCGAGGAGCTCGGTGGCGGTGACACGGCGATCTCCGTGCCCCTCGACGTGACCAGCGAGTCCGCCGTACGAGCCGCCTTTGCCGCGGCCGCCCTCGCGTTCGGTGGTGTCGACCTGGTCGTCAACAACGCGGGCCTGTCGCTGTCGCGCTCGCTGCTCGAGACCACCGTCGACGACTGGGACCTGCAGCACGACGTGATGGCGCGCGGCTCGTTCCTCGTCAGCCGCGAGGCGGCCAAGGCGATGATCAGCCAGCAGCTCGGCGGCGACATCGTCTACATCTCGAGCAAGAACAGCGTGTTCGCCGGACCGAACAACGTCGCCTACGGCGCGACCAAGGCCGACCAGGCGCACCAGGTGCGGCTGCTCGCGGCCGAGCTCGGCGAGCACGGCATCCGCGTCAACGGCGTCAACCCCGACGGCGTGGTGCGCGGCTCGGGCATCTTCGCCAGCGGCTGGGGCGCCAACCGCGCGGCCGTCTATGGCGTGCCGGAGGACGAGCTCGGCGCCTTCTACGCGCAGCGCACCATCCTCAAGAAGGAGGTGCTTCCCGAGCACATCGCCGCCGCCGTCTTCGCCCTGACCGGAGGTGACCTCGCGCTGACCACGGGACTGCACATCCCCGTCGACGGCGGCGTGGCTGCAGCGTTCCTCAGGTGAGCCGACACGCGGCCGTCGACCTGGGCGCGTCCAGCGGACGGGTGGTCGTCGCGGACGTGACGCCGGACTCCCTCACCTTGCAGGAGATCCATCGCTTCACCAACGGACCGGTCCGGCATGTCGACGGGCTGCACTGGGACGCCACCCGCCTCTACCGGGAGGGCCTGCACGGGCTCCGCGCGGCAGGCCGTGTCGACTCGGTCGGGATCGACAGCTGGGCGGTCGACTACGGGTTGCTCAGCACTCAGGGCGCACTCATCAA
Organism: Frankiales bacterium; assembly: GCA_033851885.1. Taxonomy (GTDB): domain Bacteria; phylum Actinomycetota; class Actinomycetes; order Mycobacteriales; family SCTD01; genus RYN-111. The sequence goes on from JAWWOJ010000362.1 coordinate 986, forward strand.
CGAGCCGTGGAGCCACCGGGACAGCCGGACCGACAACGTCTCGCTGCCCTTGTCGCGGGCGGAGCTGTTCGCGCGCAACGGCCTGCAGCACCTGCCGTTCACCACCGTCTACCAGCTGGGGGTGGACGCGGAAGTGGCGTGCGCGGCCACACTGCTTCTCATCCCCGACCTCCTCACCTATTGGTTCACGGGCACCGTGGGTTGCGAGCTCACCAACGCGTCGACCACGGGTCTGCTGGACGTCCGCACCCGGCAGTGGTCGCCGGAGCTGCTCGCCGCCGCCGGCGTCTGCGAAGGCCAGCTCGGACCGCTGGTCGAACCAGGACAGCTGCGCGGGTCGATCCGCGGGCTGAGGACCGACGTGGTGGCGGTCGGCTCGCACGACACCGCCTCGGCGTTCGTCGGGGCGCCGCTCACCTCACCGGACTCGATCTGCATCAGCCTCGGCACCTGGGGCCTCGTCGGTTTCGAGCTGCCTGCGCCGGTGCTCACCCCGGAGGCGTTCGCCGCCAACTTCACCAATGAGCTCGGGGTCGACGGCCGGGTCCGGTTCCTGCGCAACGTCATGGGTCTCTGGGTGCTCCAGGAGTGCCTGCGGGAGTGGCGGCGCCACGACCTCGCGGCGCTGCTCGAGCAGGCCGCCGCACGTCCACGGGGACCGGTCGTCGCGCTGGACTCGCTGCTGGCTCCCGGCGACATGCCTGCCCGGGTCTGCACGCTCGCCGGTGCGCAGCTCGACCAGGTCGGCGTGGTCCGGTGCGTCGTGGACAGCCTGGTCGACGCGCTGGCGCGTACGGTCGCCGAGGCGGCGGGCCTCGCCGCCAGGGAGGTCGACGCGGTGCACGTGGTCGGAGGTGGTGCGCAGAACGCGTTGGTGTGCCAGCTCCTCGCGACAGCCCTCGGTCTGCCCGTGCTCGCTGGCCCGGTCGAGGCGACCGCCCTCGGCAACGTGCTGGTACAGGCCCGTGCGATCGGCACGCTGCACGGCACGCTGGAGGACCTGCGCGCGCTGGTCCGCCGTACCTTCCGTGTCGTGAGGTACGACCCGTGAAGGTGGCGCTGTTCGTCACCTGCCTGGTCGACGGGATGGTCCCGTCGGTCGGCCAGGCGACCGTCGCGCTGCTCGAGCGGCTGGGGGTCACGGTCGAGGTGCCGCTCGCGCAGACCTGCTGCGGACAGCTGCACACCAACACGGGGTACGGCGCGAAGGCCAGGCCCCTCGTCCGGTCCTACGCCGAGACCTTCAGCCCCTACGAGTACGTCGTCACGCCGTCGGCATCCTGCGCCGGTTCGATCAGGCACCAGCACCCGGCCCTGGTCCCGGGCCTGCGGGTGCCGAAGACCTACGAGCTCAGCGAGTTCCTCGTGGACGTGCTGGGCGTGGAGGACGTCGGGGCGACCTACCGGCACCGGGTGACCTACCACCCGACGTGCCACTCCCTGCGGCTGCTGGGGGTGGGCGACCGCCCGCTCCGGCTGCTCCGCCACGTGCGCGACCTCGAACTCGTCGAGCTGCCCGACTCCGACTCCTGCTGCGGCTTCGGCGGCACCTTTGCGGTGAAGAACCCGGACGTCTCCGGCGCGATGCTCGCCGACAAGGTCGAGCGCATCCATCAGACGGGGGCGGACATCTGCAGCGCGGGCGATGCCTCCTGCCTCATGCACATCGGCGGCGGGCTGTCGCGGTTGCGGAGCGGCGTGCGCACCGTGCACCTGGCCGAGATCCTGGCGTCGACGGCATGACCTTCCTCGGGATGCCGACCGCGCCCCCCGGAGTCGGACAGCTGCGCGGCGACCGCGACTTCCCCACGGCGGCAAGGGATGCCGTCGCCGACGAGCAGCTGCGCCGCAACCTGGGCAACGCCACCTCGACCATCCGGGGCAAGCGCGCCAACGTGGTCGCGGAGCTGCCGGACTGGGCCGGGCTGCGTGCGGCCGGGGCGGCCATCAAGGACGACGTGCTGGCGAACCTCGACTCCTACCTGCCGCAGCTCGAGGCCCAGGTCGTCGCCGCCGGCGGCATCGTGCACTGGGCACGCGACGCTCATGAGGCGAACCGGATCGTCACCGGTCTGGTCCGTGCCACTGGCTCGCATGAGGTCGTCAAGGTCAAGTCGATGGCAACTCAGGAGATCGGCCTCAACGAGGCACTGACAGACGCGGGCATCACGGCCTACGAGACCGACCTCGCCGAGCTGATCGTCCAGCTCGGCCACGACTGGCCCAGCCACATTCTCGTACCCGCGATACACCGCAACCGAGCGGAAATCCGGGACATCTTCATGCGTGAAATGCCCGACGTCGGTGAATTGACCGACGAGCCGCGGGTCCTCGCGATGGCCGCACGGGAGCATCTGAGGCGCAAATTCCTTTCGGCGCGGGTCGCGGTCAGCGGAGCCAACTTCGGTGTCGCCGAAACCGGCACGCTAGCGGTGGTCGAATCCGAGGGAAACGGCCGGATGTGTCTGACCCTGCCGCGAACGTTGATCACCGTGATGGGCATCGAAAAACTCGTGCCCACTTTCGCCGACCTAGAGGTGTTCATGCAACTGCTGCCGCGGTCCTCCACGGCGGAACGGATGAACCCGTACACCTCGATGTGGACCGGCGTACACGCCGGAGACGGGCCCGACGAGTTCCACCTGGTGCTGCTCGACAACGGGCGCAGCTCTGTGCTCGCCGACGCGGTGGGTCGCGCTGCGCTGCACTGCATCCGGTGCAGCGCCTGCCTCAACGTGTGCCCGGTGTACGAACACACCGGCGGTCACGCCTACGGATCGGTATACCCGGGACCGATCGGGGCAATTCTGAGCCCGCAGCTGACCGGCACCCATGGACATCACGACCCCAACGCATCGCTGCCGTTCTCATCATCGTTATGCGGGGCCTGTTTCGACGCCTGCCCCGTCCGCATCGATATCCCGTCGATCCTTGTCCACCTGCGGGCCAAGCAAGTCGATTCCGAACGCGGCGGCGCGCCAAGCGGTCAGGACTTGGCGATGAAAGCGGCCGCGTGGGCGATGCGGTCCCCTAAACGTTTCTCCATTGCAGAAAAGGTGCTCGCCGCGGGGCGGATCATCGCCAACTCCGATCACCGCATCACCGCGCTGCCCTGGCCTGGCTCGAGGTGGACCTCCAGCCGTGATCTTCCCGAACCACCCAGCGAAACCTTCCGGCAATGGTGGGCCAGAACACACGGCGGAGCAACTCAGTGATCGATCATTACGACGCCAGGACCACCGTGCTGGGGCGTGTACGGGCAGCGCTGGCCGTCGAACCACCGGCTCCAGTGGTCGTCCCGCGCGACTACGACCGCGAACCCCTCAGCGGCGGTGGCGATGTCAGGCGCTTCGCCGAGACCGTCGCCGAATACCGAGCTCAGGTGACGCGGATTGACGCCGCCGCGATCAGTGCCACCGTCGCATCGCTTGTCCCGCCAGGTGCCGCGGTCGTCGCCCCCGCCGACCTGCCGACCGCCTGGCTCGAAGGCGTCGACGCCCTCATCGACGACACCGCCGAACCCCTGGCGATCGCACGATTGGATAGCGCCGCCGCAGTCGTCACCGGCTGCGCGGTGGGCATCGCGGCGACGGGCACCATCGTGCTCGACGCAGGAAAGACACAGGGCCGCCGCGTGTTAACGCTGATCCCCGACCATCACATCTGCGTGGTATTCGCCGACCAGATCGTCGACACGGTGCCGCAAGCCTTCGCCGCGCTGAACCCGTTACAACCATTGACCTTCATCTCGGGACCCAGCGCGACGAGCGACATCGAACT
>JAWWOJ010000368.1:0-11635 GCA_033851885.1 Frankiales bacterium
ACCCGAACCGCCGGTGCATCCACACCGGGCTGGCACCGAGCCGCCTGAGCCCGCGCAGGATCCGGGTGCGCGGGCGCAGGGTGTTGCGCACCGCGGACCGCGGGGGAGTCGGGACGGATGTGGGGAGCTGAAACAGGAGCAGTCCCCCCGGCGCCAGCACCCGGATGAACTCCGCGATGAAGGTCGCGACGAGGGCCGGGCCGGCCAGGTGCTGCAGCACGAGATGGCACAGCACAACGTCGAACGTGTCGTCGCCGAACATCGACAGGTCGTCGCGGCTGTTGACCCGAAAGGTGCAGTTCGGTAGGTCGGCGTTGAAGCGCTCGGCGGCCGTCACCATGCTGGTAGCCACGTCAACGCCGACCACCGACTCGACGTGGGCGACGAGCGCTCGGGTCAAACGGCCGACGCCGCAACCGAAGTCCAGTGCCGACGAGGCCCGAGCGGGCAGGTCGAGGCCGGCGACCGCGGCCAAGAGATCCTCGAGCGTGTCCTTGCCGGTGGCGAAGAACGCCTGGGGATCCCAGTTGCCGCCCTTGGCCTCGGGTTCGGTCAGGACGGCCCAGAGCGGATCGACCCGCCCCCAGTCCTCCCAGCCCTGCTTGTTCCGCTCGTTCACACACCCACCCGTGGATTCGGTCAGAGGCCGCAGTCGTACCAGGATACGAACAGTTGAGACGTAAATCCATGAGACGGATAATCCTTACAGGACGCAAAGCCTCTAGACGTTAACGCTCTGGACTCTGATGCTTGCCTCGGGTGGGCTGGGACGTGCCATGGCACCCCGGAAAGCCCCTCCGCAGAACGCGCTTCTGCTGTTCGGCTCCCGCGTCAGGGCACGACGTCACGACTGCGGCCTCAGCCAGGAGGCTCTCGGTGCGGCCTCGGGTCTGCACTGGACGTTCGTCGGTCAGGTCGAACGAGGCCAGCGCAACCTGTCGCTGAACAACCTGCTGAAGCTCGCCGCCGCCCTCGAGATCGACCCGGGAGAGCTCGTGACGGGGCTGCGGCCGCCGTCCTGATCAGCGGGTGCGGAGAAGGACCTTCGCCAGGGCGCGGCGCTCGTCGAGCTCGAGCAGCGCGCCGGCGGCGTCCTCGAGCGGGTAGGTGTTGCCGACCAGCGGGTCCAGCGAGCCGTTCTCGAGGTGCGGGAGCAGCCGGGCCCACTGCTCCTGCAGGTAGCCGGGCCGGGTCATCCACCAGGCACCCCAGCCGACTCCGACGACGCTGATGTTGTTGAGCAGCAGGCGGTTGACCTTGACCTCCGGGATCGCGCCACCGGTGAAGCCGACGACCAGCAGCTTGCCCTCAGGACGCAGCGAACGCAGCGAGTCGGTGAAGCGGTCCCCACCCACCGGGTCCATGACGACGTCGGCGCCGCCGAGCTCCTTGACCGCGGCGAGGAACCCGTCGACGAGAACCACCTCGTCGGCACCGGCGCGGGTGGCGACGGTGCCCTTCTCCTCGGTCGAGACGCAGGCGATGACGCGGGCACCTAGGACCTTTGCCAGCTGGATGGTCGCGACGCCGATGCCACCGGCCGCGCCGTGCACGAGCACTGTCTGGCCGGGCTGCAGATCGGCCCGCCGGACGAGCGCGAAGTCAACGGTCAGGTAGTTCATGAGCAGCGCCGCGCCGGCCTCGAAGGACACGTTGTCCGGCAGCGCGAACAGCGTCGCCGGGTCGCAGACGGCGCGCTCGGCGTACCCGCCGAGGACGCTGAAGCCCGCCACTCGCTCGCCCGTGTCGACGCGGGTGCCGGCGACCTCACTGCCCGGGACGAACGGCAGCTCAGGCTTCATCTGATACTCGCCGCGGCTCATCAGGACGTCGGGGAAGTTCACGCCGGCGATGTGCACGTCGACGAGGACACCGGTGCCCGGGTCGGGCTCCGCGACGTCGACGAGCTGCACTGCCTTCGGGCCGTCGAGGGAAGTCACCTGGATCGCGCGCATGTCTGCGAAGGTAGCGATGAGTTCACGACCCCTGGAGCGTCGACCCCGGCATGGGCACCTTTCTGCTGCTGCACGGCGCTGGCTCCGACGGGTGGTACTGGCACCGCGTCGTCCCGCTGCTGCCCGCGGCGATCGCTCCTGACCTGCCCGTCACCGACGAGTCTTGCGACTTCGAGGCGTACGCCGACGCGGCTGCTGCGGCTGTGGTGGGCCCGGTCACCGTGGTGGCCCAGTCGCTGTCGGGATTCGTCGCCCCCTTGCTCGTGTCACGTCTCGAGGTGCAGCAGATTCTGCTCGTCAACGCGATGGTCCCCGCGCCGGGTGAGTCCGCCGGAGACTGGTGGTCGGTGACGGGGCACGCCAGGCCGCACGGTGGGCCGGAGGACGTCTTCTTGCACGACGTGCCGCCGGACGTCGTGGCCGCCGGCGAAGGGCACGTGTTCGCACAGGCCGGCGGGGTCTTCGAGAAGCCGTGGCCGCTCGCGGCCTGGCCGGCTGTGCCGACCCGGGCGCTGGTGAGTCGCGACGACAGGTTCTTCCCCGCCGAGTTCCAGCGCCGCGTCCTGCGTGACCGGCTCGGCCTCGTGCCGGACGAGATCGACGGCGGCCACCTGCCGGCGCTGGCGCGGCCGGAGGAGCTCGCGGCCTGGTTGCTGACCTGAGGGGAGCCGTCCACAGCCTGTGCGTCGGTCCCCCGGAGTGTCGGACGTTCGTGATGACCTTGAGGTATGGAGCTCTTCGACCTGCCTCCCCAGCCGGGGCAGCGTCTCGAAGCCGAGACGCACCGCGGCGTCTTCGGCGACCTGCCCGCGCGGCTCTCCGCCGCGCTGCACACGCCGGAGATCGGCGATCTCGTCCTGCAGCTGCTCGACCGCGGGTGGCGGCAGGGGCAGCTGGCGGCGCGCATCGGTGCGCTGCCGTCGGGTGCCGATCCGGTCGCGGACATCCGCGCGCTCCTCCGGGGCTTCCTGGACCAGGTCCCCCCGGACGCCCGGTGGCGCGAGGAGAAGCGCGAGCGGGCGCTGCTGAAGGCCAGCGCCGACGTCGAGCAGCCGGCGACGGATGAGTCCCGGCAGGCCTGGCTGGCGCGGATTCGCGACGACCTGGGTGTCCGGCGGAGCACACCGCGCGAGCCGGCCCGCCGGACGCGCCCGGCCTGTGCGCTGTGCGGTCAGGAGAGCAGCTACTTCGTCACGCGGGAGGTCCGGCTCTGCGACGGATGCGTCGAGCAGCTGACCACCGGGGCTCTGCAGCTGCCGAACGTCGGGTGAACGCAGCATGTCCCCCAAGATTTCTTTGTCCACAGGTCGTGGACAACCGTGTGGGCAGGTGGCGCGCCCGAACCGCGACGATCTTGCGCCTTCCTGCACAGGCCGCGGACAGGTGCTCCACAGGGGCGCGCCGCTGCATCCCCACCCTGTCCCCAGGACCGTCCACATGACGGCAGAACCACCTTGTCCGGACCCGTCGAAAGCCGCCGTCAAGAGGACTAGAAAGACCCGTGCGCAGGACGTCTGCGAAACCAGTGCAGGTGACCTGAGGGGGTGCGTTCAGCCGTGAGCGACGGGGTCTACGAGTTCAACCGGAAGGCGGAGAACTCGACCCCTGAGTTCGAGCGAACCCCACCCCAGGACCTGATGGCCGAGCAGTCCGTCCTCGGCGGCATGCTTCTCAACCGCGACGCCATCGCCGACGTCATCGAGGTCCTGAAGTCGCCGGACTTCTACCGGCCGGCCCACTCGATCGTGTTCGACACGATCCTCGAACTCTACGGCCGCGGCGAGCCTGCCGACGCCGTCACGGTCGGCGACGCCATCACCCGCAACGGCGAGGCCGGCCGCGTCGGTGGCCTGCCCTACCTGCACACCCTCGTCCAGACCGTTCCGACAGCGGCCAACGCCGGCTACTACGCCAAGATCGTCGCCGAGCTCGCCATCCTCCGCCGCCTCGTCGAGGCCGGCACCCGCATCGTGCAGCTCGGGTACTCGGCCGAGGGCGCCGAGGTCGACGACATCGTCGACCGCGCCCAGCAGGCGATCTACGACGTCACCGAGCGCCGCACGTCGGAGGACTACGAGCTCCTCGAAGCCCTCATGCAGCCGACGATGGACGAGCTCGAGGCCATCGGCGGCCGCAACGGCCTGATGTCCGGCGTGCCGACCGGCTTCCTCGACCTCGACAACCTCACCAACGGCCTGCACCCGGGCCAGCTGATCGTCATCGCCGGCCGGCCGGGCTTGGGCAAGGCGCTGGCGTTGGACACGCTGCTGCCGACGCCAACCGGCTGGACCACCATGGGCTCGGTCCAGGTGGGAGACGCGCTCATCGGCGCCGATGGGTTGCCCACGACGGTCATCGCCGCGACGGAGGTGATGGTGGGTCGGCCTTGCTACGAGGTGCGGTTCAGCGACGGCACGACCATCGTCGCCGATGAGCAGCACCAGTGGTTGACCTCGACCCGGGCGGAGCGACGAGGGGCGGGAGGCAAGCTGAGTCGGGTCCGGACGACGGCCGAACTCGCCGCGACGGTGCGGTGCCTGTCCCAGGACGGCCGCCTGAACCACAGCATCGCCACGACGGCCGCTGTCGAGTTGCCGCCCCGGGAACTCCCGCTGTCCCCGTACGTGCTGGGCGTCTGGCTGGGAGATGGCCATTCGGCCGGAGCCAGGTTCACAACGGCTGACTTCGAGCTGGTGATGCACCTCGAAGCGGAGGGCATGGAGGTTCGTCCGCAGGCCGGAAAGATGCTCTGTGGCATCGGGCAGGCTGTGCTGCGCAAGCTCGATGTCTTGAACAACAAGCACATCCCCATCGCCTACCTACGAGCCTCCAGCGCTCAACGTCGTTCGCTCCTCGCAGGCCTGATGGACACCGACGGCACGGTGACTACGACCGGCAACCTGCAGTTCTGTGTGACCAGCAGGCGGCTCGCGTACGACCTTCGCGAGCTCGTGCTCAGCCTCGGTCACCGCGCAACCATCACGACCAAGCGTGTGCGTGGACGGTCCGAGGCGTCGTGCACCGCATACACCGTCAACTGGACGACCGACGACCGAACGTTCCGGCTCGAGCGCAAGCACCTGGTGCACAAGGACCGCACTCGATACACCCAGGCTCGCAATGGTGTCCGTTGGATCACAGACGTCCGACCGGTGGACTCCGTACCCGTCAGGTGCGTCGAGGTGGACAACTCAGACCATCTGTACCTCGCAAGCGAGGCGTTCCTCCCGACCCACAACTCGACCCTGGGACTCGACATCGCGCGGTCCGCGTCGATCAAGAACGGCCAGGCGTCGGTGATCTTCTCGCTCGAGATGAGCAAGACCGAGATCACGATGCGGTTGCTGTCGGCCGAGGCCCGCGTCCCGCTGCACCACATGCGTTCCGGCTCGATGACCGACGACGACTGGGCCCGTCTCGCGCGCCGGATGGGCGAGGTCGCGGAGGCGCCGCTCTACATCGACGACTCGCCCAACCTCACGATGATGGAGATCCGCTCGAAGGCCCGGCGCCTCAAGCAGCGCAACCAGCTGCGCCTCGTCGTGATCGACTACATGCAGCTCATGACCGGCAACAAGAAGGCCGAGTCGCGCCAGCAGGAGGTCTCCGAGCTCTCGCGGTCACTCAAGCTGCTGGCCAAGGAGCTCGAGGTCCCCGTCATCGCGATGAGCCAGCTCAACCGTGGCGCCGAGCAGCGCACCGACAAGAAGCCGATGCTGTCGGACCTCCGCGAATCGGGGTCGATCGAGCAGGACGCGGACATGGTGATCCTGCTGCACCGCGAGGACGCCTATGAGAAGGAGAGCCCGCGCGCTGGGGAGGCCGACTTCATCGTGGCCAAGCACCGGAACGGTCCGACGGCGGTGATCACCGTCGCGTTCCAGGGGCACTACAGCCGGTTCGTGGACATGAGCACGAGCTAGCCGGCGACCCCCGGACGTCAGGGCTTCAGCGCACGTCGAACCGGTCCGCCATCATCACCTTGTCCCAGGCATCGATGAAGTCGTGGACGAACTGCTCCTTGGCGTCGGAGGCGGCGTAGACCTCCGCGATGCCGCGCAGGATCGAGTTCGACGCGAAGACCAGGTCCACCGCGGTGGCGGTGACGGGCACTCCGGTGCGGCCACTGGTCTCGTAGACGTTCGGGTCGGACGCCGACGGCTGCCACTCCGGGATCCTGCTCAGCAGGTTCACGAAGAAGTCGTTCGTGAGGGTGCCCGGGCGGTCGGTGAAGACCCCGTGGCTGTTGGCTCCGGCATCGAGGGCGCGCAGGCCGCCGACGAGGACGGTCAGCTCCTTGGGGGTGAGGCCCAGCATGTAGGCCCGGTCCACCAGCAGCGTCTCCGGGGACAGCTTCGAACCCGGCTGCAGGTAGTTGCGGAAGCCGTCCGCACGAGGCTCGAGCACCGCGAAGGACTCGACGTCGGTCTGCTCCTGCGTCGCGTCGCCGCGCCCCGACGTGAAGGGCACCGTCACGTCGTACCCGGCGTCCTTCGCCGCCTTCTCGACGGCAGCCGCACCGCCGAGCACGATCAGGTCGGCCAGGGAGACCGGCTTGCCGAACGACTCCTTGATGCCCTCGAGCGCAGCAACGACCTTGTCCGTGCCGCTGTTGACCGGCCAGCTGCGCTGCGGCTCCAGGCGCAGCCGACCGCCGTTGGCGCCGCCACGAAGGTCGGTGCTGCGGAACGACGCCGCTGCCGCCCAGGCCGTCGACACCAGCTGCGGCACCGTCAGACCGGAGGCGAGGATCGCGGCCTTGAGCGCGGCGACGTCGGCGTCAGCGAGCACGGGCCCCGCGGGGACCGGGTCCTGCCACAGCTGTGGCTCCGCGACCCAGGGCCCGAGGAAGCGCGTGACCGGTCCCATGTCGCGGTGCAGCAGCTTGTACCAGGCGCGGGCGAAGACGTCGGCGAACGCGTCGGGGTCGTCGCGGAAGCGCTCCGCGATCTTGCGGTACTCCGGGTCGGCGAGCAGCGCGAGGTCGGTCGTCGCCATCATCGGCGCGTGCCTCTTGGCCGGGTCGTGTGCATCCGGCACGAGGTCGCCACCCGCGCCGCCCTTGGGCTTCCACTGCTTCGCGCCCGCCGGGCTCTCGGTCAGCTCCCACTCGAAGCCGAACAGGGTCTCCCAGAAGCTGTTGTCCCACGTGGTCGGCGAGGGGGTCCAGGCGCCCTCGAGACCACTGGTGGTCGTGTCGTCGCCCTTGCCGGTGCCGAGCTGGTTCTTCCAGCCCAGGCCCATCGCCGTCACCGGGCAGCCCTCGGGCTCCGGTCCCACGAGCGACGGGTCGCCCGCGCCGTGGGTCTTGCCGAAGGTGTGACCGCCGGCGATGAGGGCGACGGTCTCCTCGTCGTTCATCGCCATCCGGCCGAAGGTCTCGCGGATGTCGCGCGCGGAGGCCAGCGGGTCCGGCGTGCCGTTGGGACCCTCCGGGTTGACGTAGATGAGGCCCATCTGCACGGCGCCGAGCGGGCCCTGCAGCTCGCGGTCGCCGGCATAGCGCTCGTCGCCGAGCCAGGTGTCCTCGGAGCCCCAGAAGACCTCCTCGGGCTGCCACACGTCCCGGCGCCCGAAGCCGAAGCCGAAGGTCGTGAAGCCCATGTCCTCCATCGCCACGTTGCCGGCGAGGACGAGCAGGTCGGCCCAGGAGATCCGCTTGCCGTACTTCTGCTTGACCGGCCAGAGCAGCCGGCGTGCCTTGTCCAGGTTGCCGTTGTCCGGCCAGCTGTTGAGCGGGGCGAAGCGCTGCTCACCGGCGCCGCCGCCGCCGCGGCCGTCAGCGGTGCGGTAGGTGCCAGCCGCATGCCACGACAGCCGTACGAACAGCGGGCCGTAGTGGCCGTAGTCCGCCGGCCACCAGTCCTGGGACGTCGTCATGACCTCGACGAGGTCGCGCTTCAGCGCCTCCACATCGAGACCCGCGAAGGCGTCGGCGTAGTCGAAATCGGCGCCCAGCGGGTCGGAGTCCCCGGCCGGTCGGTTGAGGACGGAGAGGTCGATCTGGTTCGGCCACCAGTCCTTGTTCGTCCTCGGCCGGGTGGCCTCCGGCTGCGGTGTCTGAAGACCCGGGTTCTCGCTCTCGCTCACGACGTTCCTCTCACGTGTCAGTCACAGGGGGGTGCTTGTTCTCAGGTACTGCGGGTGGTGGAGCAGGTGGGGCAGGTGCCCCAGTAGACGACCTCGGCCTCGTCGATGGTGAAGCCCTGGTCGTTGGCCGCGGTCAGGCAGGGCGTGTCACCCACGGCGCAGTCGACGTCGGCGATTGCACCGCACGACCGGCAGACGACGTGATGGTGGTTGTCGCCGGTCCGCCCCTCGTAGCGTGCCACGGAGCCCGACGGCTCGATGCGCCGCACCAGCCCCGCGGCGGTCAGCACCCGCAGCACGTCGTACACCGCCTGGTGGGACACGTCGCCGAGACCCGCACGCGCGACCCGGATGATCGTGTCGGTGTCCGCGTGCGGGTGCTCATGCACGGCCGTCAGCACCGCCAACCGCGGCTGCGTGACCCGAAGGGCGGCCCCGCGCAGCGACTGCTCGAAGGCTGACGTCGTGGGCACGTCAGCAGTCTGGGCGGCTTTCTGGAATGAGTCAAGATGAGGGCGATGGTAGCGCGCGGGGCACAGTTGCCAGTCCTGCCTTCATGGCGGCCACTGCCGGGCCGACCGGGTACAGGTGACCTCCCCCCGCTTGCGGTCCGCCGCCGCCCTGCTCTGCCTCGCCATCACGCTGGTCACCGGTGCTGCTGCCGCGTCGAGCACGCTGCCGGCCAGGGGCAGCGCGGTGGCCGGTGCCGACATCTCCTGGCCGAACTGCCCGCCGGGCATGGGGATCCCGCAGCGCCGCACCCTCGGCCAGCCGATGCCGCCGGCCGGGTCGCGGTACGTCGTCGTCGGGCTCACCAACGGGCCCGGCTTCACCCCGAACCCCTGCCTGGCCCGCCAGCTCGCCTGGGTCAAGGCGCGGCACCTGTGGCTCGGCGTCTACAGCGTGGTGAGCTACCCGACCGCTGCGCAGCTCAAGAAGTACGGCGGAACGGGCTCGCTGGCGACGCGGGTCCGTCGGGTCGGGGTTGCCCAGGCGCGCTTCAACCTCACCACCATGCACAAGGCCGGCCTGGCGAAGGCCCCGATGGCCTGGGTCGATGTCGAGCCGGTCAAGGGCTGGCCCTGGTCGGCGAGCACCGCGGCCAACAACGCGCTCGTCGACGGCGCGCTGGCCGGCTACCGGGCGGCGGGCATGCGGGTCGGGCTCTACTCCTATAAGTACGGCTGGACCCAGATCACCGGCGGACGTCGGCTGCCGACCATCCCGACCTGGGTGCCGATGAGCACGTGCGGCAGGGCGAGCTTCAGCGGCGGCCCGATGTGGCTGACCCAGACGACGAGCAACGGCAGCGACCTCAACAGGACCTGCCCCGGCCTGCTCGGGCCCAGCCGGTTCCCTCAGGTGTTCGCCTCCACCTGAGCCCCCGCGGCGTCAGGCGACCAGGCGCTTCTGCATCCGCCGCGAGGCGATCGCCCACGCCAGCACGCCGAATACCGCCAGGAACAGGGCATGCCCGAGGTCGGTGGGCGGGTGCAGTCCGAAGGCGGCGTGCCGGATCAGCTCGACGGTGTGGAACAGCGGGTTGAGGTGGGCGACCAGGCGCACCCAATCCGGGAGCCCCTGGAGCGGGAAGAACGTGCCGGCAAAGAGGAACAGCGGCGTCACGAGCATCGAGATCACATAGTCGAAGGCGGCGAAGGAGGATGCGAGCGCGGCGATGAAGATGCCGACGCACGCGAAGCCGAAGCCGGTGACCAGTCCGATGAGCGGGATGAGCAGCATGCCTGCCGCGGGGTCCAGCCCGAAGGCCATCGCGACCGCCAGCGGAGCGAGCCCGAAGACGGAGGCCTTCGCCGCGAGCCAGAGCGCCTCGGCCGTCACGACGTCGATCGCGTCGACGGGCGCGGCCAGCAGGCCGTCGTAGGTGTGCTGGTAGTCGCGCTTGAAGAACGTCTCGAACATGCCCGGGAAGATGGTGGTGAACAGCACGGTCTGGGCGACGATGCCGGTGCCGACGTACTCGACGTAGTCGATGTTGCCGACCTTCGCGACCAGCGCGCCGAAGCCGAACCCGAACGCCAGCAGCGAGATGACCGGGTCCACGACGCTGATGACGGTGTTGCTGCGCCAGGTGCGAAGGAACACGACGTAGTTGCGGAGCAGCACGCCGCCGACCGCACTCCCGTCGACTCTCATGCGACCTCCTCGCCGGTGTCTCCGGTGAGGACGACGAACACGTCCTCGAGGACAGCGGCCCGGCGACGCACCCCGACCTCGGGGCCGGTGGCCCCGACGTCGACGGGCGAGAACGTCTCGGCCCTCAGGACTGACAGCGAAGCCCCGGTACGACGGGTGGGCAGCCCAGCGGCGACGGCGCGGGCGGTGATGTCGGCGAGGCGGGCCGCCGGAGCATGGACCTCGAGCGCCTCCGAACCCACGTGCTTCGCGACGAGCTCCGACGGGACACCGCGGGCGACGACCCGGCCCAGCGCCATGACCGCGACGTCGTCCGCGAGCCGTTCGGCCTCCTCGATGTAGTGGGTGCTCATGAGGATCGTGACGCCCTCGTCGCGCAGCCGGGAGATGAGCCCCCACAGCTCGCTGCGGACCTGCGGGTCGAGGCCGACGGTCGGCTCGTCGAGCAGCAGCACCTCGGGGGAGTGCACGAGGGCGCGGCCGATGAGCAGCCGACGGCGCATGCCGCCGGAGAGTTCCTTGACGCTGTCACGTCGGCGGTCCTGGAGCGTGGCGATGGCGAGTGCCTTGTCGACGGCCTCCGAGCGCTCGGACCGGGGGACGCGGTACAGCGCGGCGAACACCTCGACGGCCTGGCCGACGGTGAGGTCCTCGTCGAGGTTGTCGTCCTGGGGCACGACGCCCATCCGGGAGCGGGCGAGCTTGGACTGGCGGGGCAGCTCCAGACCGAGGACCGACAGCGTTCCACTGTCGGCGAGCGCCTGCCCCGTGAGCAGCTTCATCGTCGTCGACTTGCCCGCGCCGTTGGGGCCGAGCAGCCCGACGCAGGTGCCGGGGGCGATGTCGAGATCGAGCCCGTCGACGGCGCGACGCCCGCCGAACGTCTTCACGACCCCGCGCAGGGAGATGGCGGGGCCTGTCACACACCCAAACTGTCAGGAGGCGACAGTGCCGTCCAACGACATCCGACCTCCGGAACCAGGCGAGGGAGTGACGTTGACCTCTCGTTGACACGGGCCGGCAGGAATCGGGTCGCTGACCGTCGAAGCAGTACGGACATCCAGCATCCCCGGAGGATCCGTGCGTCGCCGCAGCTCTGCCCTGCTCGCCCTGGTCGGGCTGGCCTCGACCGCTGTGACCTACAGCGCCCTCGCCTCCAACGCGTCGACGTTCGGCGCGCCCGAGGGCGGCTTCGCGGCCTACCACGCGAAGAAGCTCACGACGCTGCCCAAGGAGCTGCCGGGCAACAAGGCCGTCGCCTACCACGGCGCCAAGCTCGTGCTCGCCCAGAGCTACGTCGGCCGCAAGGCCGCCGAGCCGACGCTCGGAGTGGACAAGTTGGGTCACGTCTACACGGTCGCCGCCGCGTTCGACGCGATCCCGGGCAATCCGCCGAAGAACGAGCCGCGGACCCTCGTCATGAAGTCCACCGA
>JAWWOJ010000375.1:0-2702 GCA_033851885.1 Frankiales bacterium
ACGTCGAGACGCCCGATCAGCTCGAGGCGATCGACGAGGTCAAGGCCGACATGGAGAAGCCCATCCCGATGGACCGCGTGATCTGCGGTGACGTCGGCTACGGCAAGACCGAGATCGCCGTGCGGGCAGCCTTCAAGGCGGCGCAGGACGGCAAGCAGGTCGCGATCCTGGTGCCGACGACGCTGCTCGTGCAGCAGCACCACAACACCTTCCGGGATCGCTTCGCCCAGTTCCCGGTGACGGTCCGGGCGACCTCCCGCTTCAACTCCGACAAGGAGCAAAGGGAGGTGCTGGCGGGCATCACGGAGGGCTCGATCGACGTCGTGATCGGCACCCACCGGCTGCTCTCGAAGTCGGTGCAGTTCAAGGACCTGGGCCTGGTCATCGTCGACGAGGAGCAGCGGTTCGGGGTGGAGCACAAGGAGTTCCTCAAGGAGATGCGCACCGCGGTGGACGTGCTGACGATGTCCGCGACCCCGATCCCGCGCACCCTCGAGATGAGCCTCACAGGCATCCGCGAGATGTCGACGATCCTCACTCCGCCGGAGGAGCGGCACCCGGTGCTGACCTTCGTCGGTCCCTATGAGGAGAAGCAGATCGGCGCGGCGATCCGCCGAGAGCTGATGCGCGAGGGCCAGGTCTTCTACCTGCACAACCGGGTCGAGTCGATCGACAGGGCTGCCAAGCGACTGCAGGAGCTCGTACCCGAGGCGAGAGTCGCCGTCGGTCATGGGCAGATGACGGAGGACGCGCTCGAGAAGGTCATGGTCGGCTTCTGGGAGAAGCACTTCGACGTCCTCGTCTGCACGACGATCGTCGAGTCCGGCCTCGACATCCCCAACGCCAACACCCTCATCGTCGAGCGGGCGGACGCGTTCGGCCTGTCCCAGCTGCACCAGATCCGCGGCCGCGTCGGCCGTGGCCGCGAGCGGGCGTACGCCTACTTCACGTACCCGCCCGAGAAGCCCCTGACGGAGCTGGCCTACGACCGGCTCGTGACGATCGCGCAGAACACCGAGATCGGCGCTGGCATGGCCGTCGCGATGAAGGACCTCGAGATCCGCGGCGCCGGCAACCTGCTCGGCGGCGAGCAGTCAGGTCACATCGCGAGCGTCGGCTTCGACCTGTACATGCGTCTGGTCGGCGACGCCGTGGCCGACTTCAAGCGCGGCGGCGGGCTGCCCGGTGACCTCGACGAGGATGCGCCCGAGCAGAAGGAGACCAAGGTCGACCTGCCGATCGACGCGCACCTGCCACACGCCTACGTGCCGGGTGAGCGGCTTCGGTTGGCGGCCTACCGGCAGATAGCCGGGGCCCTCGACGACGCCGGCTTGTCGGCAGTGCGCGACGAGCTGAAGGACCGCTACGGGCCGCTGCCCGCGCCCGTCGAGAACCTGCTGGCGGTCGCCGCCTTCCGCAACAAGGCGCGGTCCTACGGACTCACCGAGGTCGGCGTGCAGGGCAAGCAGGTCAGGTTCCTGCCGATGCCGCTGCGGGAGTCGCAGGTGCTGCGGCTGCAGCGGCTCTACAAGGGGGCTGTCTACAAGCAGGCGCTGGACACCGTGCTCGTGCCCATGCCGATGACCAAGCCGCTCGGCGGCCAGCCCCTGCGTGACGTCGACCTGCTGGCCTGGGCGACGGACCTCCTCGAGGGCCTCCTGGATCCGGCGCCCGTAGGCTAGAGCTGTGACCCGCACGCCTTCGCTGCTCCTCGCTGCCGCCGTTCTGTCCGCCTTCGCACTCTCCGGCTGCGGTGACGGCACCGTGCGGACCGGTGCGGCGGCGACCATCGGCGACGACCGCATCACGACCACGACCCTCAACGGCTATGTCACGCGAGCCCTCAAGGACACCGCGGCGCAGCAGAAGGTCGGCGCCGACAAGGCCGGGTTCGAGCGCGACGTGCTCGGCCGGATCCTGCAGCACGACATCGTGACGGCTGCCGCCAAGCAGCAGGGTGTGACGGTCGACGGTGCCGACGTCGACGCCTACGCGGCCAACCTCGACCAGCGCGTCGTGCAGAGTGGCCAGGGCGCCAGCCTGGAGGCGGCCGCAGCCGCCGCCGGCATCGCCAAGCAGGACCAGCGCCAGTTCTTCACCGACCTCGTCCTCAAGGAGGCGATCGCCGACAAGCTGACCGCGTCCATCGAGGTCCCGGTGACCGACCTCCAGGACGCCTACCAGCAGAACATCGCCACCTACGACCAGGTGCACTCCGCGCACATCCTGGTGGCGTCGAAGGCGCTGGCTGACACCATCCTCAAGCAGGTCAAGGCCGACCCCACGACCTTCGCAGCACTGGCCGCGAAGTACAGCACCGACACCGGCAGCAAGGCCAACGGCGGGGACCTCGGCTTCCAGGGCAAGGGCGCCCTCGTGAAGGAGTTCGAGGCGGCGATCTTCGGCAACAAGCCTGGTTCCTTCGTCGAGGTGAAGACCCAGTTCGGCTACCACGTCATCCACGTGATCGAGCGCAGGACCACGACGTTCGCGCAGGCCCAGCGCGACTTGCGTCGGGGCCTGCTCCAGACGCAGCGCGACGCGAAGCTGTCGGCCTACCTCCAGAAGGTCGCGAAGGACCTCGGGGTGCACGTCAACCCGCGCTTCGGCGTGTGGGACACCGTCGGCCAGAGCGTCGTGGCCCCGGCCGTCTGCCCCTCCACCGCGTTCTCGTCCCCGAGCCCGCGCGCCGCTGACGCCGC
>JAWWOJ010000281.1:0-2986 GCA_033851885.1 Frankiales bacterium
GAGCACCGTGCCGTCGCCGCCGAGCGCGAAGCACATGTCGACGTCGTGGATGACCGGCGCATTGAGCTCGAGACCGGGCTCGGGCGTGAGGCCGTGCTTGCCCGTCTCGTCGGGATCGAGGCGCAGCACCGCTCCGGCGGTCCGAGCGCTCGCCAGCAGGGTCGAGATCGCCGGCGCGGTCTCGCCGGGCCGGCGGTGGGTGAACACGGTCGCGGTACGGACCGGCTTCACGGTTCGACCTCGCGCGCCGCCGCCTCGATGTCGCCGACGCCGCCCCGCGCGGCCTCGGCCAGCCACACGAAGCTCTCGAGGTTGCCCTTGGGGCCCGGCAGGCCCGAGCTGGCGAACCCCAGGACGGCACAGCCGAGCTCGCGCCCGGCCGCGGCGACGCTCACCAGCGCCTCGCGGCGCACGGCGCCATCCCGGACCACCCCGCCCTTGCCCACCCGCTCGCGCCCGACCTCGAACTGGGGCTTGACCATGGCCAGGCAGTCAAAGCGGGGTGCGGCGCAGGCCAGGACGGCGGGCAGCACCTTGGTCAGGGAGATGAAGGAGACGTCGATCGTCGCCAGCGACGGCGGGAACGGCAGGTCGGCGGGCCCGAGGGCGCGGGCGTTGAGGCGCTCGATCACGGCGACGCGCCGGTCCTCCCGCAGACGCTGGTCGATCTGCCCGTAGGCTACGTCCACCGCCGCCACCCTTGCGGCTCCCCGCTGCAGAAGGCAGTCGGTGAAGCCGCCGGTCGAGGCGCCGACGTCGAGGCAGTCGCGGTCGGAGACGTCGATCCTGAGGGCCTCGAGCGCGTTTTCGAGCTTGATGCCGCCGCGCGAGGCGTAGCGCGGGCCGGCGTCGACGATCAACGGCGCCTCCGGCTCGACCAGCTGGCTCGGGCGCAGGGCCACGGGGCCGTCGCGGCCGACCCTCACTTCACCGGCGCGCACCGCCCCCGCCGCCGCGGATCTGGAGGGGAAGAGTCCCCGCTCCGCCAAAACCGCGTCTATCCGGGACTTCTTCACCGCCCGAAAGCTACAGCGAGGCCCCGCGAACAGCCTTTTATCCCGGACTTAGACCGGAATGCGACATTTTTTAACCTGATCGGCTGGACTTTCAGATCCACTGGTCTCCCGAGTCTGGGAGCTGCCGCAAAGCCCCCCCACGCAGGGGGTCTCTGTGATCGGCCTCACACACAAATCGCACGTATGTTCGTACGCTGGTCAAGGATTCATGGCGAGGAACCGAAGAAGGAGTAAGAGGAAAGAACTTTTTGGCTGAGTCTCGCGTCGATATATGGCCCCATCGCTTCCCACGATGGCGCCCTCGACACAACTGGGCTCACCTACCTCCCACGGATCCACATATATAGAGATACATATATCTCTCCTCCCTGTAGTAACCCCAGAAGCGCCCCTCCTCCCCGGAGGGGCGTTTTCTGTTGTGCGGGCTTTCTAGAGCGGAATCCCGCTCAGGGCCGGGAGACTGCGGGATCAGCCGGATCGGCCTGTGCGCCAGTAAATGCGCCAGTGAGCTAGGAACGCGGTCTGTAAGGCTGGCAACGATGGAGAAACCCTTCCCCGAACTGCTGGCCACGGCCCTGGCCTCCGTGACCATTTTCGAGTCGGTCACCAAGCCCGGAAGCGCCCCAGGAGTTGACGGGGAGAGGAGAAGAGCCGATCTGAAACCGGACAGGCCGCAGATACTTGGCCAGCCGGATCGTCGAGCGTCCGCGACCGAAACGTGGAAACTTTTTAAAGGTTGAAAGCCCGGTAGAGTCGCGGCGACCGTCGGCTGAGACGGGTTCGATCCGGAGGTGAAAGTGCTTCGAGTAAGGTTGGGGATCGCCGGCACCCTGGCCGTCGTCGCGGTGCTCTCGGCGGCCGGTGCGGCCCAGGCGCGGGCGGCCTCGAGCGACCCGACCGGATCGGGAGCGCAGGTCCCCGTCTTGCGTTGGTCACGCTGCCCCGGGCAGAAGGGTTTCCAGTGCGCGAGCGCCCGGGTGCCGCTGAGCTACGAACACCCCGACGGCGCCCAGATCCGCCTCGCGGTGATGAGGCATCGGGCGACCGACCCCCATCGTGAGCTCGGCACCCTCTTCCTGAATCCCGGCGGCCCGGCACCAGCCAAGCCCAGCTTCCCGTTCGTCTACGCGCTGTTCCCACAGGCAGTCCGGGAACGCTTCGACATCGTCACCTGGGACCCGCGCGGCCTCGGCGAAAGCAACCCGGTGACGTGTTTCTCCTCGTCGGCCGCCGAAGACCGGTTCCTGGCGAAGACCGGGCTCCCGGTCCGGGACTTCCCGCGCCCCGACTCCCAGATCGACCCGTCGCTCGCGAACTTCGCGGAGCTGGACCGGCGCTGCCTGCACCGTTCGGGTCGCGAGCTCCTGGAACACATGTCGACGGCGGACTCGGCCAGGGACCTCGACCTGCTGCGCCGGGCGTTCGGCGAGCCGAAGGTCAACTACTACGGCGGCTCCTACGGGACCCTGCTCGGCGACACCTACGCGAACCTCTTCCCCGGCCGGGTGCGGAGGATGGTGCTCGACGCGAACGTCAGCCCGATCAAGTGGTTCTCCCGCGGTGCCGGCGCGTTCCCGGACTCCGGAGGAACGTTCCTGCCGACGTTCCTGCGCCAGGGGTCCGACCTCGGGGCGCGGAAGACGCTGAACGCGTTCCTCGATCTGTGCGGAGAGACGAGCACGAAGCGGTGCGCGTTCTCGGCGGGATCCGCCGCGGCGACCCGGGCGAAGTTCGCCTCGCTGCTGCAGCGGCTCCAACTCGATCCATGGCCCGGCGCCCCGACCTACGGCGACGTCGTCAGCGAAGCCGTCGAGGGCGTCTACACGGTCAGCGCTTGGGGCGTGCTCGCGAGCCGGTTGGAGGAAGAGTGGGACGGCCTCACCCCGGCGCCGATCGCGGCGCCGCCGGGCCCCCACCCCAGCTTCGCGGGTCCGTACGGCATCTTCTGCGGGGAAGTCCCGAATCCGGGG
>JAWWOJ010000490.1:0-8440 GCA_033851885.1 Frankiales bacterium
TTCGACGAGCTCGGCCTGCCGAAGACCAAGAAGATCAAGACCGGCTACACCACCGACGCCGATGCTTTGCAGAACCTGATCGGCACGCACCCGGTCATCGACGCGCTGCTGACCCACCGGGAGTACACCCGGCTGCTCATGGTGGTCGAGAAGCAGCTGCTCCCCACCGTCTCGGACGACGGCCGCATCCACACGACCTTCAAGCAGATGGTCGCCGCGACCGGCCGGCTGTCCTCGGACAACCCCAACCTGCAGAACGTCCCGATCCGCACGGCGCAGGGCCGCGAGATCCGGCAGGGCTTCGTCGCGGGTGCCGGTTTCGAGTCGCTGATGACCGCCGACTACAGCCAGATCGAGATGCGGATCATGGCTCACCTGTCCGACGACGCCGGCCTCAAGGAGGCGTTCACGACCGGCGAGGACCTGCACACGTTCGTCGCGTCGCGGGCGTTCGGACTGCCGGTGGACCAGGTCGACCCGGAGCTTCGTCGTCGCGTCAAGGCGATGTCGTACGGCCTCGCCTACGGCCTGTCGGCGTTCGGCCTCGCCGCCCAGCTGCGCATCACGCGCGACGAGGCGAAGGAGCAGATGGAGGCGTACTTCGAGCGCTTCGGTGGCGTCCGCGACTACCTGCGCGACGTCGTTGCGCAGGCCTCGAAGGACGGATACACCTCGACCATCCTCGACCGCCGCCGCTACCTGCCGGACCTCACCAGCGACAACCGGCAGCGCCGCGAGATGGCCGAGCGGATGGCCCTCAACGCACCGATCCAGGGCAGTGCCGCCGACATCATCAAAGTGGCGATGCTCCACGTCTCGCGCGCCCTGCACGAGGCAGGCATGCGATCACGGCTGCTGCTCCAGGTGCACGACGAGCTCGTCCTCGAGGTCGCACCGGGGGAGCAGGACGCGCTCGAGCAGCTGGTGCGGCGGGAGATGGGCGGTGCCTACCCGCTGTCGGTGCCGCTCGACGTCAGCGTCGGCGTCGGCCGCACCTGGGATGACGCCGGCCACTGAGCGGGCGGGCATGGCCTAGCGTCGAGCGGGTGCTGGACCTGCGCAACCGCTCCCGGCTCGGGCTGGCGGCGGGGGTGCTGCTGGCGCTGCTCCTGCTGCTGCCGCTCCTGGGCCCGGGGTTCGTGCTCGTCCGCGACATGGTCTTCGTGCCGCGCGCACCGCTCGGCGGCCAGCTGCTGGGGCTGGACGCGGTGCCGCGGGGGACGCCGAGCGACCTGCTCGTGACCCTCGCCGGCCGGGTGGTGCCGTCCGGCTGGTTGCAGGACGGGGTGCTGCTCGCCCTCGTCGTCGCGGGCGCGTGGGGGGCCGGACGGCTCGCGCCGACGACCCGCCGGGTAGGTGTGCTGGCGGCCGCCACGAGCTACGGGTGGTCGCCGTACCTGCACGAGCGCCTGCTCCTCGGGCAGTGGGCGCTGCTCGTCGGCTGGGCGGTGCTGCCGTGGGCGGTGCGTGCCGCGCTCGACTGGCGGCGCGGGGCACCGGGCTGGTGGGCGGTCGGCGCTTTGGCAGTGGCCGCGTGTGCCGGTGCCAATGCGCTGCTGCTCGTCGGTCTGGCGGTCGTCGTCTGCGGCCGACCGGTCCGGGCCGCGGCGGCCACAGCCGTGCTGGCGCTGCCCTGGCTGCTGCCGGGCGTGCTGCAGCACGTCGCGGGCGACCCGCGTGGGGTGAGCGCCTTCGCCGCCAACAGCGACAGCCCGTTCGGTGTCGTCGGGTCGCTGCTGACCGGCGGCGGCGTGTGGAGCCGCGACGCCGTGCCGGCCGGCCGAGCGGCCGGCGCGACGCTGGCCCTGCTGGCCGTGGTGGTGGCGGCCGTCGGGCTCCGTCGCTTGCAGGCCCGGCTCGGCCCCCGACTGCCTGCGCTCGCCCTGCTCGGACTGGTCCTCGCGCTGCTCGGCCGGGTCCCGGGGCTCAGTGAGGGGCTGCGCTGGGCAGTGGTGCACGTGCCGGCCACGGGTGTCCTGCGGGACGGGCAGAAGTGGATCGCGCCGGTGGTCCTGCTCACCAGCGCGGCGCTGGCCTGCGGCATCGAGGTCCTCCTGGAGAGAGTCCCCGAGGAGCGCACCGCCTACATGATCGGCGGGCTGCTCGCGCTGCTGCCGCTGGCGGCTCTTCCCGGCGCGGCCTGGGGGGAGGGCGGCCGGCTGCACACCAGCAGCTACCCGGCGGGTTTCGTGCACCTCACGGAACGAGCCGACGGTGCCGTCCTCGTACTGCCGTGGTCGTTGTACCGAGCCTTCCCCTGGACGCACGGAGAGACCGTGCTCGACCCGGCCACCAAGCTGCTCCGGCGGCCGGTGGTCAACGACGCGCTGCCGCTGCCCACCGGGGTCGTCCGCGGCGAGGACCCGCTCGCCGCGCGGCTGGACTCCGACGTGCGATCGGGTGCGCCGCTGCAGTCGACGCTGCGCGCCGCGGGGGTGCAGCAGGTGCTGGTCGAGCGCACCACAGCCGGCTTCGACCCGATCACCGCCGCCCGCCAGCTGCAGGGCATGGCCGTGCTCGGACAGACTCACGACCTGGTGCTGTACGACGTGGGCGACCCTGCCGGGCAGGCCGATCCTCTGCCGGACCGGGCGCCGCTGGCTCCGGTCGTCGCGGGTGACGTGGTGGCGGCCGCTTTCGCGCTGCTCGCGGCCCGCCGGGTGTGGCAGCTGCGGGGCAGCTGGACCGCGGCCCCGTAGGGTCCTTCCGGTGTCCGCACCCCTCGCGCCGCTGGGCTCGCTGGCCCGCAGCCGCGCGCTCCTGGCAGCGTTCCGGTACGAGCAGAGCGATCCAGCTCGGTTCTACTCGCTGCTGGCCGGCGACAGCGCCAGGCAGGTGGCGCACTACGTCGACCTGGCCGGGCGCACCGTGCTCGACGTCGGCGGCGGCCCGGGGTACTTCGCTGACGCGTTCCGCGCCCTCGGAGCGACCTACGTGGGACTCGACGCCGACGCCGGTGAGCTGTCGCTGCACGGTCGGGAGGTCGCCCAGGACACCGTGCTGGGGAGCGGCATGGCCCTGCCGTTCCGCACCGGCGCGGTGGACGTCTGCTACTCCAGCAACGTCCTGGAGCACGTGCCGCGGCCGGAGGCGATGGCCGACGAGATGGTCCGGGTCACCCGGGCCGGTGGCCTGGTCTTCCTGTCCTACAACAACTGGCTGGCTCCCAACGGCGGGCACGAGACCGCCCCGTGGCACTACCTGGGGGGCCGGCGCGCGGCCGAGCGCTACGCCCGGCGCAACGGCAGGCGGCCCAAGAACGACTACGGGGTATCGCTGTTCCGGACCTCGATCGCCCAGATGCTGAGGTGGCTCGAGCGGCAAGACGAGATGGAGGTCGTCGACGTCCGGCCGCGCTACCACCCGGACTGGGCGCGCTGGGTCGTGCAGGTCCCGCTCGTCCGTGAGGTCGCCACCTGGAACCTGCTGCTGGTGCTGCGCAAGCGCTGAGCAACGTCGCCCGGCTGCTCCCGCTTCGTCACGACCTGTCCTCAAGATCGGACCGGGGGTCCTGCCGAAGTCCCCGAGCAGCTGTCGTCTGTCGCCTAGGTTGCACTCATGTTCCTGCAGCTGACCCGCGTTCGCGCCGTCGCCACCCTTGCCCTCACCGGCCTCGCCCTCGCCGCCTGCTCGTCGGGCTCGACCTCCGCCACGAAGGTGGTGGCGAACGGGGACGTGACGCCGAAGTCCTTCCACGGCTGCGGCTCGGTGGCGTGCACCGGCAGCCTTTCCGGTGCGGCGTACCAGATCGAGCTGCCGCAGACGTGGAACGGCACCCTGCTGATCTGGTCGCACGGCTACCGCAACGCCATCCCAGCCCCGCCGAGCTTCTCGCCGGTGGACCACAGCGCCTCCGACGCGCCGAGCCCAACCACCGCCAAGGAGCTGCTGAGCCAGGGCTACGCGATCGCGGGGTCGTCGTACGCGACGAACGGCTGGGCCGTGCAGGACGGCGTCAAGGCGGGGGAGGAGCTGCAGAAGTTCTTCGTCGACAAGGTAGGCACGCCTCGCCGCACCTACGTCTGGGGCGCGTCGCTCGGGGGGCTCATCACCGAGCTGCTCAGCGAGAAGCACCCCGAGTGGGTCAGCGGTGCGGCGCCCGAGTGCGGGGCGGTCGCCGGGACCACCGAGAACCTCGACGGTGCGCTCGCCGTCGCCTACATGGTGAAGACGCTGATCGACCCGAAGCTCAAGATCACTGACTACACCTCAGCGCAGGAAGCCATCGCGGCGTTCCAGCAAACAGTCGCGTCGGTCTTGAAAGCCGCCAAGGACGTCGCCGGGGGCGGCACGGCGAAGGTCGAGGCGATCGCGGCCATCGCCCACTTCGCCACTCAGACCTCCACCTACGACGGCCACGACGCCGTCTCTGGAGTGAGCGCCCTGGTGGAGGACATCCTCACGGCCATGGGCTTCGCCACCTTCGGCCAGCAGGAGTTCGCGACCCGGGTCGGTGGCCAGGGGCTCGACATCTCCACCCTCGACTTCGGCAGCGCTGTCACGGCTGCCGACCGCCAGACGGTCAAGGGTTTCGGCGGCGACCTCGACCAGTACCTCAAGGCGCTGGCCGCCGGCACCCGCCCGGCGGTCGACGCCGCCGCTCGCACCCAGGCCATGGCCCAGGGTGAGACCACGGGCAAGGTCACGCACCCCACCGTCACCCTGCACGACGAGCAGGACCCACTCGTCATCGTGCAGAACGAGCGCGTGCTCGGTGACCGCTTCTTCAACAACGGCGACGCGGCGCACCTCACACAGCTGTTCACGAAGCCGCCGACGACCTACACCGCGCCTGCCCCCTACGGCGCCGGGCACTGCAACTTCACCGAGTCCGAGCAGCTGGGGCTCGTCGCGGCTCTGGACGGCTGGGTGCGCACGGGCGTGCGGACGACGCCCGAGGCCTCGGTCAAGCTGTTCCAGGCCCCGACGGGTCTCGACCCGGCGTACTACCCGCTGTCCTTCCCGCTGCTGAAGAAGTAGCCAGGGAGCGCATCTAGCATGCGGTGACGGCACGGCGCGAGCTTGCCGTCGCGGACCAGCACCGAGAGGGACACGTGTCGAGCAGTTCGACCCTGGACAAGGACGTCCTGGCCGACACCGGCCCGACCGTCGGCCGTCCCTCGTCGGTCGAGCGGCTGCGGCTCGTCGGCGTCTGCATCGCGCTGTTTGCGCTGGCCCTCAAGCAGGCGCCGTCCCAGCTCGTCGGCGACACCAAGCTCGACCTGTCCGTCGATCCGGTCCGGTTCCTCGCCCGCGCGCTGCACCTGTGGGACCCGAGCAGCGACTTCGGCCTGACGCAGAACCAGAGCTACGGCTACCTGTTCCCGATGGGCCCGTTCTTCGCCCTCGGGCACCTGGTCGGGCTGCCCCCGTGGATGGTGCAGCGGCTCTGGTGGGGGACGCTGCTGTGCCTCGCGTTCCTCGGCGTCGTGGCTCTGGCTGAGCGACTGGGCCTGGGAGGCCCCTTCAGCCGGCTGGTAGGCGGACTGGCGTTCGCGCTGTCGCCCCGCGTGCTGTCGACGCTCGGCCCCATCTCGGTGGAGACGCTGCCCTACTGCCTGGCGCCCTGGGTGCTCGTCCCGCTCGTCCGCGGGGCCGTCAGCGGCTCTCCTCGCCGGGCCGCGGCGCGGTCCGCCCTGGTGGTCGCCTGCATGGGCGCAGTGAACGCCGCCGCGGTGCTGGCGGCGCTGCCACCGGCGGCGCTGTGGCTGCTGACCCGTGAGCGCGGCCCCCGACGCCGGGCGCTGATGCGGTGGTGGGTCGGGTGCGTCGTGCTGGCCACGACGTGGTGGGTCGTGCCGCTCGTGCTGCTCGGCAAGTACAGCCCACCCTTCCTCGACTTCATCGAGAGCGCCTCCATCACGACGTCGGTCACCTCGCTGGTCGAGGTGCTCCGCGGTACGTCGGACTGGGTCGCCTACGTCGCTGGCAGTCACGGCCCGACCTGGCCCACTGGCCTGGCACTCCTCACGACGCCACTGGTCATCGTCTACTCGGTTCTCGTCGTCACGGGAGGAGTTGTCGGCCTGCTTCGTCGTGACCTGCCCGAGCGGCTGTGGTTCACCTGCTGTCTCGTGCTCGGTCTCGTCGCGCTCACCGCTGGGCACACGGGGCCGGTCACGGGGCTGCTCGCCGGCACCGAACGGCACCTGCTCGACGGGCTGCTCGCGCCGTTCCGCAACGTGCACAAGTTCGACGTCGTGATCCGGTTGCCGCTCGTCCTCGGCCTCGTCCACGTGGTGTCGCGGCTGGGCGAGGCCGCACCGGCAGCAGTGGAGGACCGCCGCAGCCGACGGCGTGCGCTCGCGGTCAGGATCGCCGCCGTCGCCGCCGTCCTCGGCGCGGCGGTCCCGGCCCTGTCCACCGGCCTGGCGCCCCGCAACCCGTTCACCGAGATCCCGTCGTACTGGCAGCAGACGACGACGTGGTTGGCGCAGCACAACGCTCAGGGCAGGGCGCTGCTGCTGCCGGGGTCACGCTTCCCCGACTACCTCTGGGGCAGCACCAACGACGAGCCACTTCAACCCCTGGCCCGCTCGGAGTGGGCGGTCCGCGGAGCCGTCCCGCTGACGCCGGCCGGGACCATCCGCTACCTCGACGCCGTGGAGCAGCGGCTGTCGACCGGCACACCGTCACTGGGGCTCGCCGACGACCTGGCCAGGGCAGGGATCCACTACCTGGTCGTGCGCAACGACCTGGCCTACGGGGCGGCCGGCTCGACCCGCCCGCTGCTGGTCCACGAGGCCATCGCGGCGTCGCCCGGCATCGCGCGGGTGGCGACCTTCGGTGGCAACGTCGGCGGCGGCAACGTCAGCGGGTACGTCGACGAGGGCCTCGAGGTGCCGTACCCGGCTGTCGAGGTCTACCAGGTGGGGCTGGACACGCCTCGGGCTGAAGTGCACCCGCTTTCCGACGTCGTGCGGGTGGCAGGGGGATCGGAGTCGCTGCTCCCGCTGGATGACCGGTTCCTGCTGAAGGGGCGGCCCGTCGTGCTCCAGAGCGATGCCGGGGGAGTGCCGGCGCTGAAGGATGCCCCGACGGTGCTCACCGACGGACTGCAGCGCCGTGAGGTGTTCTTCGGCGGCATGCTGAACGGGAGCACCTCGCCGACCATGACGGCCGCCGACCCGTGGCGGTTGGACACCCCGGCCCACGACTACCCGCAGCCCGGCAGCCGCGGCCAGCAGACGGTGGCCCGCCTGGTCGGCGCCCGGTCCGTCGCCGCCTCCTCAAGTGCCTCCGACGCGAACGCCCTCGGCGGTTCCCAGGTCTCGCGCCTGCCGTTCGCCGCCGTCGACGGCGACCCGACGACGAGCTGGCGCTCCGACGCCGGAACGGACCCGGCCGCGGCGTCCTGGCGGCTCACGTTCGATGCCCCACGAAACGTCAGTGGCCTCACCCTGCGCTTCGATGTACCACGCGCCGGCCGGCGTCCGACGTCGGTCCGGGTGCGCACCGACCGGGGCGCGGTCGTCGTGCTGGTGCCGACAGACGGACGCGCCGTGCCCGTGCAGGTGCCCGACGGTTCCTCCGCGTCGATCACCGTGTCGACGGCCACCGTTCGCGGCTCGGGGTTGGGCTACCTGGGGCTGTCGGAGGTCGCAGTGCCGGGCCTGAGCGTCACCCGGACGCTGGACACCACGGCGACCTCCGGAGCGCCGGTGATCGCGCTGCAGGGTGACCAGAGCGCCCGTCGCTCCTGCTACCAGCTCCTGACCCAGTTTCTTTGCTCGAGCACCGTGGGCCAGGCCGGCGAGGCCACCGGCATCGACCGCACGTTGCACCTCACGGGCGCCGGCACCTACCGGCTATTCGCCTCGGCCGTGCCGCAGCCGGGCGAGGCGCTGAACGCGGTCCTCGATCAGGGCACCGGCGTGACGGTGACAGCCTCCTCCAGTGCTGTCGAATCACCCGCGGCCCGGCCGGGGACCGTGGTCGACGGCGACCTGGGTACCGGCTGGCGGGCAGCGGCGGGTGACCGCGACCCGAAGCTGACGATCAGCTATCGCACGCCGCAGACCATCACCGGCCTGCGGCTGCAGGTCGAGACCTCGCTGGCGGCCTCCCGTGCACGTGCCGTCGAGGTTGACTCCCTAGCGGGCAGCCGCTCCGGGACGCTCGACCGGAACGGGCGACTCAGCTTCGCGCCGCTCGTCACCGATCAGCTGACCGTGCGCCTGAGGGACGTCATCCCTGCGACCTCACTCGACCCCTACACGCTGAGCGGCAGCCTGCTCCCGGTCGGGGTCAGCGAGATCACCATCGATGGGGCAGTGAAGCCGCGCGCTCCCCGCTTCCTGGTGACCGTTCCGTGCAGCGCCGGTCCCATCATCTCGGTGGGCGGCCAGTTCCTGCGCACCAGCGTCCACACGGACCGGGCCACCCTCCAGCAGGAGGGTCGGCTCACCCTCACCGTCTGCGACTCCGACAAGGTCGACGT
>JAWWOJ010000527.1:0-2683 GCA_033851885.1 Frankiales bacterium
GCAGGCGGTCACCCTGGCGAACGCCCTCGCCCAGCAGCTGGCGAGCTACGTCGCCAAGGAGGACAAGGACAACGCAATCCCCTCTCTGCTCGCTCTCGAGCTGAAGATCGTGGCGCCCGCCCGCTACAGCGCGCAGCTCACGCCGACCAAGCGTCAGAAGGAGGTCGCCGGCGCGGGCGTCGCCCTGGCCACGCTGG
The DNA here is from genome assembly GCA_033851885.1 of Frankiales bacterium. Lineage (GTDB taxonomy): Bacteria > Actinomycetota > Actinomycetes > Mycobacteriales > SCTD01 > RYN-111. Next base: position 198 of record JAWWOJ010000527.1, read on the forward strand.
CCATCGTGCTCGGCGTCATGGACGTCGCCCGTCGCCGGCCCGGCACCACGCCCAGCTGATGGCTCTCGGTCTGCTGGCCGTCGTGCTGGCACTGACCGTCTCAGCGGTGCTGCTGCCGCCCGGCCGGGCGCTGGCCGTGGTCCTTGCGACGCTGGTGCTGGTGCCCGGCACCCTGCCCTTCCCGGGTGGACCGGGGATCCTCACGATCCATCGGGTCGTCGTGCTGGCCGCGCTCCTCGGGCTGGTGCGGCGCTGCGCGGTACGAGAGCTGCCATGGACGGTGCTGCGCCCGCCACCCGTGGCCTACCGGTTGGCGCTGCTGCTCGGTGTACTGGCGGTGCTGGGCGTCGCGCTGCTGCAGCCCACGACCGACCCGGGTGCAGCGTCGCGGTCCTGGGAGGCCTTCGTGGCGCAGCTCGTCGTACTGGTGGTCGTACTCGCACTGGTCCGGGCGGCCGGCACGCTGGGGGCCGGCGCCCTGCCGCTGGCGGTGGCGGTGGCGGTCTCGGCAGCCATCGGCGTCATCGAGCACCTGACGCAGAACTCCTACGCCAGGGTCTGGTACCGGCTGGTGCCGTCGCTGCTCACCTCCGACCCCGCGCAGGTCCTCGCCACCCGCGGCGGCCACGTCCGGGTCCGCGCCGCAGCCGACTTCACGCTCGCCTTCGCCTGGGGCACCGCGGCGTGCCTCCCGCTGCTGCTGGCGGTTGCGACGCTGCACCGCGGCCGGGTGCGTCGCGTCCTGCTGTTGTCCGCGCCGGTCGTCGTGCTCGCGCTGGTCTGGGCCTACTCCCGCAGTGTCGTGCTGCCCGCCGCGATCGCGGTCGTGGGTCTCGCCGCCGTCAGCCGCGACCGCAGGGTGCAGGTCCTGACCGCGGTCGCTCTCGGCCTCGGCGGCCTGCTCGTCCTCGACAGCCCCAACCTCCAGCGGGACTTCTCCGTCGCCGTGGACACCGGATCCATCGACGTGCGGCTCGCCCGGCTGCCCGCGGTCGCTCAGGTCGCCGCATCGCACCCCTTCCGCGGTGTCGGACTCAGCGGCCTGTCGTCCCTCGGCATCCCGACGACCGACTCGACCTACCTGCTCGGCTACGCCGAGGTGGGGGCGATCGGGGTCGCCGTCCTGGGGGCGGTCCTGCTCGCCGGGTTCGGGAGTGCCGGTCGTGCCGTGCTGTCAGGCGACCACGCGGAACGCCTGCTGGCGATGGCCTTCGGCGGCGGTGCCCTGCTGCTCATCGTGGGGGCGGTCAGCTTCGACGCCTTCACGACGGCCTCCACCGCCGAGCTGTTCTGGGTGCTGGTGGCCTTCGGCATCGCCCTGGCGGAGCGGTCCGTGGTGATGAGACGACGACCGGCGCTCAAGCCCGATGCCCGCGTCCTCGGGGTCGCGGCACTGCTGGGACTGGGGCTGCTGCTGCGGACCACCGCCTCGAGCCACGTCGCGCAGGAGTGGCAGTTCGAGACGCTTACCCCGGCCGTGAACACGGCGGGGGCACCGACCTACACCGGCGTGCAGCTGCGCACCTCCGCATGCCGCCTCCTCGACGAGCGCCTGCAGCGCCGGCCGGGGCTGGCCGTCGACTGCCGCGCCGCCCCCGACGATGCGCCGGGTCAGACCCTGCTGCGGCTGGAGGCGCCCAACTCCTACACCCTGCGGGAGCTGACTCTCGAGGCGGTCAGCGCGATCCGAAGCGTGCCGGGGCTCGAGCAGGTCGCGCTGGTCTCGCGCGGCCCGGAGGTGAGGGGCCGCCCCTCGGGCCTGCGGACCGCGCCTGCCTCACTGCTCGCCTTCGGGCTGGTGCTGCTGCTCCCGGTCCCGGGACGCCGCCCGTGACCGAGTCTGCCGTGTCGGTGATCGTCGCCTGCCGGGACCGCGCAGCGCTGCTGGCGGCGTCCCTGCCGTCGTTGCGCGCGACGCTCAGGCCTGGCGACGAGCTGGTGGTCGTCGACGCGGCGTCGCGGTCGCCCGCCGTCGCACGGGTGGCCGAAGCAGCGGGTGCCGTCGTCGTCCGATCGACGCGACCGGGAGCCTCAGCGGCCCGCAACGCCGGCTGGCGCGCGGCCCGTCACGACCTGCTCGCGTTCACCGACGACGACTGCCGGCCCGCCCCCACCTGGCTGGCCGAGATCGCGCTGGCGCTCGCCGCTCTCGACGCCGTGTGCGGACGGGTCGAGGCCGACGGCGACGGGCACCTGTCCGTGCTCGAGGAGCCGACGGCCCGCACCTACCACCTCGACGACGACCCGGCCGGCTTCGGCCACGGCGCCAACACCGGCGTACGACGGTCGGCCCTCGAGTCCGTCGATGGCTGGGACGAGCGCCTCGGTCCGGGGACGCGCTGGCCGGGGGGCGAGGACAAGGACCTCGTCGTCCGGCTGCTGAGCAGCGGTTGCCGGGTCGGCTACCGGCCGGAGCCACTCGTACGGCACCTGCAGTGGCGGACCCGACGCCAGTCGCTGCGTGCCGAGCTCGGCTACGCCAAGGG
>JAWWOJ010000532.1:0-5752 GCA_033851885.1 Frankiales bacterium
TCCCCTGGGCCACCAGGTCCGCCACGGCACCGGCGATCGACGGCGGCGCGTTGTCGAGGTACGCCGCGACGGCGCGGGTCCCGAGGCGGTGTCCCGCCGCGGACAGCAGGTCCCGGACGACCCGCTGCGAGGCGTCGTCACGCGACCCGTGCGCGACGCCGAGAAGCACCGTCATGTGGTCAGCAGACCACGCCGCTTCAGGACGCGCCGCTCGAGCGGGCTGAAGAAGACCAGGTCCACCGCGATGCCGACGACGAGGATCGCGAGGATGCCGACGATGACCCCCGGAAAGCTCGAGAGGTTGCGCGCGTCCTCGATGAGCTGACCCAGGCCCAGCGAGCCGCTGCTGGCGATGAGCTCCGCGGCCATCAAGGAGCGCCAGGAGAAGGCCCAGCCCTGCTTGAGCCCACTGAGGTAGCCGGGCAGCGCGGCCGGCAGGAGAACGTGCCGGGCGAGCGTGAGCCCACGTGCGCCGAGGACGTGCCCCACCCGCAGGAACAGCGGCGGCACCTGGTCGATGCCGCTGATCGTGCCGTTGACGATCGACGGGATGGCGCCCATGAGCACCACGAAGAACAGCGTCTTGGCCGACAGCCCGAACCAGAGGATGGCTGCCGGCACCCAGACGACCGAGGGAAGTGACTGCAGCCCGCTGATGAGCGGCCGGAAGGCCCTGCGCAGCAGGGAGATCCGGGCGAGCGCGACGCCGATGGGGGTGGCGATGGCCGTGGAGATGAGGAACCCGAGCGCACCGTGGTACAGGCTGTTGCGGACTCCCTCCTGGATGCGGCCCTTGCTCCACTGGTCCTGCAGCTCGCTGCCGACGGCCGACGGGCTCGGCAGGTTGTGCGGGTGCCGCGTCGACACGATGAGCTGCCAGACGGCCAGCAACAGGAGCAGGGCGACGACCGGCGGCAGGCCGCTGTAGAGGGCCTGCCGCCACCAGGAGCGGCGCGGCTCGACCGGACCCAGCTCGAGGGCGTCGAGACCCGCCTCGAGGTCACGGTTGGTGTCGGTCTGTGCCGTCGTCATGACGTGGCCTTCTGCGCGTGGCGGCGGATCTCCGCCCGCAGGTGCTCGGTGATCACGACCGACAGCGCGGCGACCTCGGGCGACTCGATGCGCCGCGGCTGCGGGATGTCGACGGCGAACTCGTTGGCGACGCGCCCAGGGCGGGAGGACAGCAGCACGACCCGGTCGCCGAGGCGCACGGCTTCGCGGACGTTGTGCGTCACGAACAGGACGGTCGCGCCGACCTCCTCGCGGATGCGGGTCAGCTCGTCGTGCAGGACGTCGCGCGTGATGGCGTCGAGGGCCGCGAACGGCTCGTCCATGAGCAGGACCTTGGAGTCCTGGGCGAGCGCCCGAGCCAGGGCGACGCGCTGCCGCATCCCACCGGACAGCTCGTGCGGCCGCTTCGCCCCTGCGCCTTCCAGGCGGACGACTCCCAGCAGCCGCTGCGTCTCCTCACGGCGCTGCGCCTTGCCCACGCCGCGCAGCCGCAGCGCCAGCTCGACGTTCTGCGCTGCCGTGAGCCAGGGGTAGAGCGCCGGCTCCTGGAACATCAGCGAGGGCTTGTGCCCCGGGACCTCGACGGTCCCGGCCGTCGGCTGCTCGAGACCGGCCACCAGGTTGAGCAGCGTCGACTTGCCGCAGCCGCTGGCGCCCAGGATGCAGAGGAACTCCCCTGGAGCGACGCGCAGGCTGATGTCGTCGAGGATCAGCGGGCCGCGGCCGAACCGCTTGGTGAGCCCGTCGACGACCACCGCAGCGCTGTCCACCTCAGCAGTATCCGGGACGTGCCTGCGCCGGAGCGAGTCGAGGACGGTCATGACACGCCGAGCCCCGCATCGTCGACGGTCGGCTTGCCGGCCGCCGTGAGCAGCTTGTTGAGGATCGTCAGGTCATAGATGCCCTTGAGGTCGGCCTGCTTGCTGACGCCGATCTGCACGCCGTGTTCGAGGTCGGTCTTGAGCGAGGTGGCGATCGGGTCGACCGTCGCGGAGAGGTTCAGGAACGCGGAGGCGAGCACCGCGGGCTTGAGGGCCTTGCCGCTCAGCGTCTTGATGGCGTCATTGACGGCCGACTGCACGTCGGCGCTCTTGGTGGCAACTTTGTCGTTGGCCTCCAGCAGCCCCTTCAGCAGCCCCTCCACGGTGCTCGGGTACTTCTTCAGGAAGGTCTGGGTCACGACGAGCTGCGTGGTCACGAACTTGCCACCCGGCCACAGCGTCGCCTCGTCCACCAGCTTCTTGCCGCCGTCGTTGAGCACGAGCCGGGAGGCGTAGGGCTCCGGCACCCAGGCACCGGCGATCGACTTGCCCGTGAAGGCCGACTCGACGTCGGCGTTCGCGACCGCCACCACGTTGGCCTTCACGTTCTTGGTCTTGAAGTAGAACTTCGCTGCGACGTCCTGGGTGTTGCCGACCTGCGGCGTCGCGACCTTCTTGCCGCTGAGCTGCGACACGTCGGTGATGCTCGGCTGCACGATGAGCGAGGCGCCGCCGCTGGTGGTGCCGGCGACGATCCGCAGCAGCGAGCCGTTCGTCTGCGTGAAGCCGTTGATGGCCGGGTTGGGGCCGAGGAAGGCAGCGTCGAGCGCCCCGCCGCGGAGCGCCTCGATCGTCTCCGGGCCGGCGTTGAAAGTCTTCGTGGTCAGCTTCGTGCTGCCGAGGTCCTTCTGGAAGATGCCGCTCGAGACCCCGTAGATCGCGGTCGCGTGCGTGATGTTGGCGAAGTAGCCGAGCCGCAGCTCGGAGGCGGAGCCGTCGGCGTTGGCCTTCGGCGTGCTGCTGCCACCGCACGCGGCGGCACCGAGCAGGAGGGCACCGGCACCGAGCAGAGCGACTGATCTCTTGATGAATCCCACTGGAAAACTAGCCTTTCGAGGACGCGTCGGCGACCGACACGGGGGAGGACGAGGAGGGTCAGGCGGCGGAAAGCGCCGCGAGACATCGCGTCCCAGGACGGCAGGAGTCCACGCACCAGCCCACCCAGGGCGTGCGGTCCCAGCCGTGCATCACGCGTTCCCCCCGAGAGTGCTGCCGACCATGCCGGCAGCGACCGTCGCCCCTGTGGCCTCGTCGATCAGAACGAATGCCCCAGTAGCGCGATCGACATTGTAGTCATCAACGAAGACCGGTGACGATGTGCGGATCGTCACACGCCCGATGTCGTTGAGTCCGAGCTGCGTCGCATCCCCCGACTCGAGGTTCGTGACGTCGAGGGTGTCGAGCAGCGCCGACACGATCGCCTTCACGGTGCGGGTGGTGTGCTTCATGAGCAGCCGGCGACCGGGCACGAGCGGGGCATCGGCCATCCAGCAGATGGTGGCCTCGAGCTCCTGGGTCGACCGGGGGGCGTCGTCCGCCGCCGCGATCATGTCGCCGCGGGACACGTCCACCTCGTCGGTGAGCCGGACGGTGACGGCCTGCCGCGCGACGGCGAGGTCGAGCGGTCCGTCGGCGGTCTCGACGGCGGACACGGTGGTGCGCCGGCCGCTCGGCAGGACGACGACCTCATCGCCGGCCTTGAGCATGCCGGTCGCCAGGGTGCCGGCGTACCCGCGGTAGTCCGGCAGCTCGACGCTCATCGGGCGGATCACGTACTGCACCGGGAAGCGCGCGCCCAGGGTGCCGATGTGGTCGGTGTCGACGGGGACGTTCTCGAGGAAGTCCAGCAGCGTCGGACCGTCGTACCAGGGGGTGCTCTCGCTCCTGTTGACGATGTTGTCGCCCTGGAGCGCGGCCATCGGGATGGCGACGACGTGCGGCAGGTTGAGCTTGGCGGCGAAGTCGCGGAAGTCCTTCACGATGCCGTCGAAGACCGCCTCATCGAAATCGACGAGGTCCATCTTGTTCACCGCGAGCACGACGTGCGGGACGCGGAGCAGTGCCGAAAGCGAAGCGTGCCGGCGGGTCTGCTCGATGACGCCCTTGCGCGCGTCGACCAGCACGAGCGCCACGTCGGCGGTGGAGGCACCCGTGACCATGTTGCGCGTGTACTGCACGTGGCCGGGGGTGTCGGCCACGATGAACGTCCGGGCCGGAGTCGCGAAGTAGCGGTAGGCGACATCGATCGTGATGCCCTGCTCACGCTCGGCACGGAGGCCGTCGGTGAGCAGCGCGAGGTTGGTGTAGTCGTCGCCGCGGTCGGCGGAGGTCTTCTCGACGGCCTCGAGCTGGTCGGCGAAGACGCTCTTGCTGTCGTAGAGCAACCGGCCGATGAGGGTGGACTTGCCGTCGTCGACGGACCCGGCGGTGGCGAAGCGGAGGAGCCCGGACATCTAGAAGTACCCCTCCTTCTTGCGGTCTTCCATGGCCGCCTCGGAGGCACGGTCGTCGGCGCGGGTCGCACCGCGCTCGGTGAGCCTCGTGACCGCGACCTCCGCGAGAACCTCCGCGGGTGTGGCGGCCGGGCTGGCGACAGCGCCCGTGCAGGACGCGTCACCGACCGTCCGGTAGCGGACGGTGCGGGTCGTGACGGTCTCCCCCGGCTTCGGCTGGGAGACCGCTGTCACGCCGAGCAGCATCCCGTCGCGCTCGAACACCTCGCGCTCGTGGGCGTAGTAGATCGACGGGATCGCGATCTCCTCCCGCACGATGTAGCGCCAGATGTCGAGCTCGGTCCAGTTCGAGAGCGGGAAGACGCGGATGTGCTCGCCCGGGTTGTGCTTGCCGTTGTAGAGGTTCCAGAGCTCGGGGCGCTGGTTCTTCGGGTCCCACTGGCCGAAGGCGTCGCGGAAGCTGAAGAAGCGCTCCTTGGCGCGCGCCTTCTCCTCGTCGCGTCGGGCGCCGCCGAAGACCGCGTCGAAGCGGTTCTCCTCGATGGTGCGCAGCAGCGTCGTCGTCTGCAGCGGGTTGCGCAGCCCGCCGGGGATCTCGTGGACCCGGCCGGCGTCGATGTCGTCCTGCACGAGCCCAACGACGAGCCGGGCGCCCAGCTCGGCGACGCGCCGGTCGCGGAAGGCCAGCACCTCCTCGAAGTTGTGACCGGTGTCGACGTGCACGAGGGGGAACGGGATCTTGCCCGGCCAGAAGGCCTTCTCGGCGAGCTTGACCATCACGATCGAGTCCTTGCCGCCGCTGAACAGCAGAGCGGGGCGCTCGAACTCGGCCGCGACCTCACGCATGACGTGGATGCCCTCAGCCTCGAGCAGGTCGAGCTGCGACAGCTCCATGACGCTCACGCGAGGCCCCTCTCGCGCAGCACGCCCAGCAGCTGCGCCACGGACTCGTCCAGGGTCTGCTCCTGGGTCTTGATCACGGCGTCGGGGCTCATCGGCGCCTCGTAGGGGTCGTCCACCCCGGTCAGGCCGCTGATCTCGCCGGCGGCCTGCTTGGCGTAGAGACCCTTCACGTCGCGCTCGCTGCAGACCTCGACGGGGGTGGCCACGTAGATCTCGAGGAAGGTCGCGCCCCTGTCCTCGTGGAGCTTGCGGACGGCGGCCCGCGTCTCGGCGTACGGGCTGATCACGCTGGCCAGGACGAGGACGCCGTGCTTCGCGAGCGTGGCGGCCACCCAGCCGATGCGCAGGACGTTGGTGTCGCGGTCCTCGCGGGTGAAGCCGAGGCCCTTCGTGAGGAACTCGCGCACCTCGTCGCCGTCGAGGAGCTCGACCCGCCGACCGCGCGCCCGCAGCTCGTCGATCACGATCTCGGCGATCGTGCTCTTGCCGGCGCCCGACAGCCCGGTGAACCAGACACAGCAGCCATCCATCACACCGGCTGTCTGGTCCATGGCGTCGCAGGAT
>JAWWOJ010000034.1:0-5776 GCA_033851885.1 Frankiales bacterium
TACGACCCGGTCTACGGCGCACGCCCGCTGCGCCGCCTGGTGCAGAAGGCGATCGGGGACCGGCTGGCCAAGGCGCTGCTCGCCGGCGAGGTCCACGACGGCGACGAGGTCGTGGTCGATCGCGTCGGCGACGACCTCACCCTCATCCCTTCCTGAACTCTCGCGCGCCCTCGCCGGCTGGCTTGAGCGTGGGCCCGAGCCTGGGAGCGCGTGAGAGTTCAGGAAGACGGTCGGGGCCTACTGGCGTGAGAGGTGCGGGGCGGCGCGACCGGCGATGAGCGGCAGGTCGAGGTAGGTCTGGATGCCCGGCTCGGCAGCCACGACGTACGGGATCGCGCTCACGCAGTGGTGGGCGGTCGACGTGATCCCCGGGTTGCGGACCAGTCCCTCCTCGACGGTCTCCGGCTGGTAGCCCTTGAACGTCACCAGCACGTCCGGGTCGCCGGACACGGCGACCTCGAACCGTTCGCCGGCCTCGCCGAAGGACCACGCGGGATCGAGGTCCTTCTCGCCCATCAGCCAGTTCACGCGCGCCGTGATCACCGGCTCGCCGTTCACGGTCGCCGTCCAGGTGAACCGCTGCGCGGCGACGAGCCCCGGCTCGATGACGCCCATCGGTGTCTCGATCGGCGCGGTGGCGACGGCGACCTCGTTGGTGCCCTCGATCCGCTCGTCGATCGCGAAGCCGAGCTCGTCCGCGATCATCTGGATCGACTGCCGGAAGCCACCGCCGAGGAAGCCGACCATCGGGCTCTGCAGCGAGGTCTCCGGCGGGTGCCCGAACAGCATGATGTCGCGGAGCACGTCGGGCGCCCCGTAGGTCCGGATGTCGCTGAACTCCTCGGACCGCACGTGGGTGATGCGCGACGTCAGCGCTGACACCATGAGCGGGAAGCGTTCGGTGATGCCGCCCGGGTGGATGCCCGTGCCGTGCAGGGACGACTGGCCGGCGTCGCACGCGGCGCGCAGCGCCACCGTCTTGCTCTTCGGCGGGTAGACCCAGCCGATGGGCGTCACCACGTTCGCGCCCGACGCCAGCATCCGGCAGACGAGGGCCTCGTCCGGCATCAGTGGCGCGTAGACGATGCAGTCCGGCTTCAGCGCGAGCAGCCCGTCGACGTCGTTGGTCGCGGCCACCCCGAGCGGGGCGATGCCGGCGAGCTCCCCGGCGTCACGTCCGGCCTTCGCCTCGGAGTGCACCCAGCACCCGACGAGCTCGAGCTCGGGATGGGCGGCGATGGCTTCGATGGCGGCCTGGCCGACGCCGCCGGTGGCCCACTGGATCACGCTGATCGTCATGCCGACGAAGGTACGCCGTCAGCGGAAGCCCTTGGCCAGGGCGGGCGCCCGCCGCAAAGGTCGAGCCATGCGCCTTCTCGTGCTCGGCGGCACCCGCTTCGTGGGCCGCTCCGTGATCCTCGACGCCCTCGACCGCGGCTGGGACGTCACCGCTCTCAACCGGGGCGTGACGGGGGCGCTGCCTCCCGGCGTACAGGCCCTTGTCGCTGACCGGACGGATGCGGTCCAGCTCGCAGAAGCCGTGCAGGGCAAGGAGTTCGACGCGGTGGTGGACACGTGGGCGGGCGCGCCGCGTGCGGTCCGGGCAGCCGCACGCGCGCTCGTCGGCAAGGCCGGTCGCTACGCCTACTGCTCGAGCATCAACGCGTATGTGGAGGGCCGGCCGGCGGGCGGCGACGAGTCGTGGCCGGTGCTCGACGCCGATCCGGGTGCGGAGAGCACCGACTATCCGCACGACAAGCGCGGCGGTGAGCTCGCGGCCCTGGAGTCGTTCCCCGATGCGCTGATCGGCCGACCGGGCCTGATCCTCGGGCCCTATGAGGACATCGGCCGGCTGCCGTGGTGGCTCGGGCGCGCCGCGCGCGGTGGCCGCATGGTCGCTCCCGGACGTCCCGACAGGCCCTGGCAGTACGTCGACGCGCGCGACCTCGCGGCCTGGTTCACCGACAACCTCGCCGCGGGCGCGAGCGGGTTCGTCGACCTCACCGACCCGAGTGGCCACACGACGACGCGGTCCATGCTCGAGGCCGTCGTCGCAGCGACGGGTGCGCGGGCCGAGCTGGTCTGGGTCGATCAGGAGGCCGTCCTCGCGAGCGGCGCGGAGCCGTGGACGCAGCTGCCGGGCTGGTTGCCGGAAGGCGGTGAGTACGACGGCTTCATGGAGGGCGACACCACCCACGCGGTGGCCACCGGGCTGCGGTCGCGCGAGGCCAGCGACACCGCTGCCGCGACGTGGGAGTGGCTGCAGCGCGACGGGTTCCCGCGGCAGCGTCCCGACCGCCCGGAGCACGGACTGCCGGAATCCCTGGAGACAGCCCTACTAGCCTCAGTGGCGTGACCGATCGCGACGCCCTGCTGTCCCTCGTCAAGGCCCAGGCCATCGTCCACGGCAAGGTGACGCTCTCGTCGGGACGTGAGGCCGACTACTACGTGGACCTGCGCCGCACCACCCTGTCCGCCGAGGCGGCTCCGCTGGTCGGCAAGGTGATGCTGGAGCTGACGCAGGACTGGGACTTCGACGCGGTGGGCGGCCTCACGATGGGTGCGGATCCCATCGCCACCGCGATGCTGCACCAGGCCGCCGCGCAGGGCCGGTCGCTCGACGCCTTCGTCGTCCGCAAGGCCGCCAAGGCGCACGGTCTGCAGAAGCAGATCGAGGGACCCGACGTCACCGGCAAGCGGGTGCTGGTGGTCGAGGACACCAGTACGACGGGAGGGTCACCCCTCGAGGCGCTGGCCGCCGTCCGCGCCGCCGGCGCGACGTGTGTGGGGGTGGCGACGATCGCTGACCGCGCCACCGGCGCGGGCGACAAGATCGAGGCGGAGGGCGTCCCCTACCGTTACGTCTACTCCCTCGAGGACCTCGGCCTCGCCTGACTTCCCTGCTCCTTTTCGAGCAGCGACGGCCATGCCGAGCGTGGGCCGTGGGCCCGGGCTCATACATGAGCAGGGAAGGGCTGTGGACAGCGCCCGACGCCGAGGCGCGCGGCGCACCATCCTGGCGCGATGCTCGACACAGCTGGCCTGTTCACGGCCGGTCAGGCGCTCGCCTGCGGTTACCGGCGGCCCGACGTCGCGCGGGAGCTGCGACAGCGGCGGTGGCACCGCGTCGGCTGGGGCGTCTTCATGCTCAGGGAGGTCTGGGAGGCGCTCGACGACCGTGGACGTCACCTGGCCCAGGCACACGCCAGGCTGCTCGTGCTGGGTCCCGGCTGGGCGTTGGCCCGGCGCACCGCGGTCGTCGCGCACGGACTGAGCCACCTCGGCGCGCAGCCCACGATCCCGCAGCTGCTCGGCGCGAAGGGGCGCGCCAAGGCCCGGTCGCGGCACGAGCGCATCGCCACCTTGCCGGAGGAGGACGTCGCGATCCTCAGCGGCTGCAGGGCTACGAGTCTCGAGCGCACGGTCGTCGACGTGTCGCGCAAGGAGTCCTTCCGCGGCGCGCTCGTGATCGCCGACTCCGCGGTGCGGGGCGGCGCGGACCTGGAGGTGGCCAGGTCGATCGGACGGCGCTGCGAGGGATGGCCCGGCGGATCGGGGATCGCGCAGGTGCTCCGCTTCGCCGACGGTCGGGCCGAGAGCGCGCTGGAGTCGATCTCACGGCTGGCGATGCTGCTGGGCGGACTGCCGCTGCCGGAGCCGCAGGTCGAGGTCTACCTCGGCCGGATGCTTCTCGGTCGGGTCGACTTCTTCTGGCGGGCGTACAACCTGGTCGGTGAGTGCGACGGCCTCGTCAAGTACACGGACACCGCCGTCGTCGTGCGCGAGAAACTCAGGGAGGAGCGCCTGACCAGCTGTGGGCTCGAGGTCGCGCGCTGGAACTGGGACCACGCGTGGCGCGAGCAGGAGATGGTGCGGCGGATCCGTCAGGGCATGCTGGCGGGTCCGCGCCGAACGCTCGACCCCGACCTGCGCTTCGTGAGCACCACCGTCCCGACCCTCCCTGCTGTCGTTTGAGCAGCGCGCTCTCGGCTGAGCGTGGCTCGCGGGCGCCAGGTCATACGCGAGCAGGGGAGCTAAGCCTCGATCCACCGAGGTTCTGGGGTCCCTAGTTCTTCAAGTGCGCGGTAGCGCTCTGGGTGCTGATGGGCGTGCCTGATCGCCGACCTCGTTGTCGGTGTCGTCCAGTCCTTGGTGGTGGCCGTCGCGGCCGGGTGGTCAGGAAGTGGCGGCAGCGGGTGGGCTGCTGCTGCGGGTGAACAGTTCGCTCCAGTGCGTCTGCCAGGGCCAGCCCTGTGGCAGGTGCAGGGTCAGCCGGCGTGCTGAGGAGGCGACGCGGGCCGGGACGCTGATCAGGGTTCGCCGGATCGTGCCGGTCGTTGCGTGGCTGAACCGGCCGCCGGCGAGGGTCCCGGCGGCGCGGGTGAGGTTGAACGCCATCACGGCCAGGACGAGCCAGGCGCTGTTGGCCATGAACTTCCCGGATGGAAGGTGCGCCAGGGCGCTGTTCTTCAGGTCGGCGTGGACCTGCTCGATGATGGCGTGCCCACGGTGGGTCTTGTCCGCCGCGACGGTGTCGAGCTTCTCGGGGTCGGTGGTGGTGAAGAACGCGTGGAAGCGCCAGAGCTCGAACAGCGATGCCTGATCCGGGTTGGCCGGGGCGTTGAAGTCGGGGATGCGACGCACCACGAGTCGACCCGGGACCTGGTCGGCCCTCTTGGCGGAAGCGAACGCGGTGAAGGCCACTTCGGCGACCTCCGCGCGGCTGATCAGCTCACCGGTCTGCTCGTCGCGGATCGCGTCGGTGTACTCGATCGCGGTCCAGGCATCCTCAGCGATGCTGGCGATCGCGGCCTTGATGTTCGGGGTCATCCGGACGGTGACCGACACCTGAGCTCCGGCGCGGACGGCCGCGCCGATCGTGGGGTTGCCGTAGAAGGCGGAGTCCGCCCGCAGCAGCACCGGCCCATCGGGCCGCAGCGACCGGACGGTCTTCAGGGCGTCGGCGACGAGCCGCTTCGCGCCGCGCGGCGAGCCGCACGAGCCCTTCCGCAGGCGCTGCGCGACCACGATCGGCGCGGCCGTCGTGGTGCTGGCGGTCGCGAGAAGCATGTTCAGCCCACGGACCCGGGTGTAGCCGAAGCTGGCGCCCTGCTTGGCGTGGCCGTGGACCTCGATGATCGAGTCGTCGATGTCGACCAGCACCAGCTCCGATGGCTCGGCAGCGAGCAGCTCGGTGCGGCCGGCCAGTGCAGTCAGGAACCGGCAGGCGACCGCGTCGAGCTGCCGGACATGGCCGAAGGTGAACTCCCGCAGGAACGACCCCAGCGTCGACGGCGCGTAGGTCCGGTCGAACACCCTGGTCATCGCGCCGTGCCGCAGCAGCGCCATGTCATCGATCGAGTCCGCCCCCGCGACCATCCCGCAGACCAGCGCGGTGACCTTCCCGCCCGGGTTCGCGCCCTTGTCCGTGGGGACAGTCAACAGCGTCCCGGCGAGGCCGCCGAGCCCCGCGTCTGCGGCCAGCCGCATCACCGGGACCAGCCCTGCGGCCGACACGAGGTTCGGTTCATCGAAGCGCGCGGCCGCGACCGGCGCGGTGTGGCAGAGTCGCATCTACGAGATGGCCCTTCCGTGGGCAGTGAATGGATCCGTCGCAAGATCGATTCTGCTGCTACGTAAGGGCCTTCTCATTCTCCGACGCGCTCAGCCTCCAAGATCATCGGTGGATCGAGGCTAAGATCGAGCCGCGGAATGCCAGTGAATAACGACGCTTCGCTCGCTCATGCCGATGAGCGGACGATGTCCTTCCGTGATT
>JAWWOJ010000054.1:0-3285 GCA_033851885.1 Frankiales bacterium
ACGAGGCGCAGTGCCACAACGCGGTCGTGGCCACGGTGGAGGCGTTCGGCCGGCTCGACATCGTCGTCAACAACGCCGGCCTCATGCTGCTCGGGACGATCGAGGGCGCCGACACCGAGGACTGGCGCCGGATGATCAACACCAACGTCCTCGGGCTGATGTACATGAGCCACGCCGCCCTGCCCCACCTGCTCGAGACCAAGGGCTCGCTGGTCCAGGTCAGCAGCGTCGCCGGCCGGGTGGCGCGGCTCGGCTCCGGCGCCTACAACGCGAGCAAGTGGGCGGTGAACGCCTTCTCCGAGTCGCTGCGCCAGGAGGTCACCGGGCGCGGTGTGCGGGTCGTCCTCATCGAGCCCGGCATGGTCGCGACCGAGCTGGGGGAACACATCACCGACGCCGCCGCCAAGGAGGGCCTGCGCAGGCGCGCGGAACAGATGACGCCGATGCAGGCCGACGACATCGCGCGGGCGATGCTCTACGCCGTGACCCAGCCCCCCCACGTGGCCGTCAACGAGATCCTGATCCGTCCGACCGACCAGGAGCAGTAACTCTTCGCGGTCGCCCGGTCACGCCAGCGGCGATCTTTGCGGCCAATCGGGGGAACTTCCCAGAATCTCCCGTCAACCGGCTGACATCGCCAGCGCGTCCTGCGTAGGTTCGCGCTATCCCCCCCGCCCCTCCCAGCACCACTGCACCGGAGGCTCGATGTCCCCGTCCTTCCGCCCCCGCCACGGCATCCTTGCCGGGGCCGTCGCTCTCAGCGTCACGGGGCTGCTCGTCTCAGCCACCTCCCCCACCGGCGGCGCCGCACCGGGTGCGAGCACCGCCGACCTGCGGGCCCTGCTCCGCGGCGCCGCACAGTCACCCACCACCGAGCGCTTCAGCACCATCGGCGGCGGTGGCGGTGAGTCGGCCGAGCTGAAGTCACAGGCCGAGCAGTACGCCCAGGCCCGCACCGCCCCCGGCCAGGTCGCACCGGGCGCCTACTCCGCGGCCTACGCGCAGCTGGCCGGACTGCCGGCGAGCGGCAGCGCGACCGAAGTGACGACGAAGCCCTACAACAGCGACGACCTCCGCTACCGCGACCCGGTCGCCTCCAACAGCACCGGCGGGTCGGGCCTGGTCAGCGGCCGGATCACCGGCCTCGCCGCCGACCCCGCGCACCACGTGGTCTACGCGGGTGGAGCCGACGGCGGCGTCTTCCGCGGTGCCTTGTCGAGCAGCGGCGACGTGACCGGCTGGACGGCCATCTCCGACGGGCTGCCGACGCTCTCGACCGGTGACCTGGAGTACGACAGCGCGACCCAGACCCTCTGGTACGCCACCGGCGAGGCCAACACCGGCGGAACCTCCTATGTCGGCTCCGGCGTCTACCGCCTCGCCAGCCCGTGGAGCAGCAGCTTCACGCCGGGCACCCGGGTCGGTGGCACCGAGCTGGAGAGCACCGTCATCAACAAGGTCCGCTTCGACGGGGCCGGCAAGGTGTACGCCGCCAGCAGCCGCGGCATCTGGTCGCACAGCGCCACGACCGGCGCAGGCGCCTGGACGTTCAACTACGCCCCCAACCCGAGCTACCTGCCCGGCGGCGCCAACGCCGCTGACGCGAACGCGCCGTACAAGAACATCGTCAACGACGTCGCAGCCCAGCCCGACGGCACCGGGAGGCACCTGGTCGCCGACATCGCCTGGCGCGGCGGGGACACCTACAACGGCTTCTACCGTTCCGACGACGGCGGCACGACCTGGACCAAGGTCAACCCGAGCGGCGCGATCAACCCCAAGGAGATCGGCAACGCCGAGTTCGCGTACTCGTCCGACGGCTCGAAGCTCTACACCGTCCTCGAGTCGACCGCGCTGTACAACAAGGCGACGGGCACCGTGAACAGCTACCTCGCCGGCGTCTACGTCAGCAACACCGGCAGCGTGGCCGGGCCGTGGACCAACATCGCCGACTCGAGCAAGCTCGCCAACAGCGGATCGGCGCTCAAGCAGTCCGTGGGCGGCAAGGGCTACGGCCCGGGCGTGCAGGCCTGGTACAACAACTTCATCCAGGTCGACCCGGCGAACGCGAACCACGTCTGGGTGGGCCTCGAGGAGGTCTATGAGACCACCAACGGCGGGAGCAGCTGGACCACTCCCGGTCCCTACTGGAACTTCTACTTCAGCTGCTGGTCCTTCGACCCCGCCAAGAACACCTGCAGCAAGACGACGCACTCCGACCAGCACGCCGTGGCCGTCGGGGGCGGACGGGTCTACGTCGGCAACGACGGCGGCGTCTACAGCCGGCCGGTCAACGGCGCGCTCGACGCCTACGGCCACGCCAAGGACTGGAAGAGCCTGAACGCCGGGCTCGACACGCTGCAGTTCTACTCGGTCGGCGTCGGCACCACCGTCGACCACGGACTGGCGGTCAGTGGTGGCCTGCAGGACAACGGGCAGCTGCTCCAGCTCGCCGACGACACGAACGCCGGTTCACCGTTCGGCGGCGACGGTGGCGACACCCTCGTCGACCCGCGGCCGGGCAAGGCCTGCAACATCGTCGCCGAGTACGTCTACCTGTCGATGTCGGTCACCAACAACTGCGGACGGTCCGACGGCACGACGTCGTCCATCCGCAACATCGACCCGGGCGACCCCGGCGCGCGCTTCATCGCGCCCTTCACGGCCGACTCGGCCAACCCGGACAGCTGGCTCGCCGGCGGTGAGTTCGTCTGGACGCAGTCGAAGGGCTACGACATCCAGAACGGCCAGGACTGGACCAAGCAGTTCGATGTCGGCGCCGGCCACTCGATCACGGCCACCGCGCTGCAGAACGGCGTCGGCTGGGTCACCTGGTGCGGTCCCTGCAACAATGCCGGCTTCGCCCGCGGCGTGGCGACCAACGTCGGCGGCACCTGGCACCAGGTCTCGCTGCCGACGGACGTCCCGAACCGCTACCTGGCAGGCGTCACGATTGACCCCGCCGATGCCACCGGCAAGACGGCCTACCTCGTGGTCAACGGCTTCAGCCGTCGGTTCACCGAAGGCCCCGGCACCGGTCTCGGCCACCTCTGGAAGACCACGGACGGCGGCACCACCTGGAGCAACGCCAGTGCTTCCGTGCCTGATGTCCCGGCTTCCTCGCTCGTCATCAGCGGCGGCACCTGGTACCTCGGCACCGACCTCGGGGTCATCACGAGCTCCAATGCCGGAGTGAGCTGGAAGCGCGTCACCGGCTTCCCGTACGTCACCGTGATGCAGCTCAAGGTCGCCCCCGGCGGCACGGTCTACGCGGCCACCCACGGC
>JAWWOJ010000073.1:0-7048 GCA_033851885.1 Frankiales bacterium
CGCGCGATGCCCGCGAGGTACTCCTCGTAGGTCAGCTGCAGGGGGGTGTCCGGGTGCGGGTCGTGGTGGACGTCGCGCCCGACGGTCTCGGCGCTCGACCGCCACGCGAGTAAGCCCATCCGCAGGCAGAGCCGGGGCTGGACCGCCGGCGCGCCCGACGGTGCCAGCGCCATCCAGAGGGCGGCGCTGTCGAGGACGGCGACCAGGGCGACGAGCCAGGAGCCGAGCTGCGTCGGCGACCGGAACCGGGTCAGCACCGGGTAATTGGTGTGCGACTCGGAGAGGTCGGCGGCCCAGCGCTCCCACTGCAGGTAGAACTCGTCCATCACGGCACCGTCCTCCTCGACGCCGAACCCGAAGCGGGTGCGGGCGAGGATCTCGGGTCCCCATGCGGGCGTGCCCGCCCGCGAGGACAGCAGCGTCACCTCCGTCTCGCGGCGGTTGAAGGCGGCGTACAGGCTGGGCAGGTAGCCGATCTGCAGCGCCACGACGACGAGGCCGCTGGCGGCGGCGAGGTAGTCGATGGCCGTCAGGGGCGCCCCGTCGGGGCCGGCGTAGCCGAGGGTGAACAGCGACGACCCCGCCTGAGAGAACGCCTGCTGGACGGTGAGGTCGTGGAACGGCATGACCAGGAACGCGAACCCCACGAAGAGCAGTCCCAGCCAGATCGCGAGCTGGCAGAGGATCGTCGCTGCGGCCTGCGAGGCGAGCCGCTCGTCACGCGCGGCATAGCTGTGCGCACGCATCGTGGCCAGCTTGTAGGCCTTGTCGACGAACCGGTCGACGCCGAGCGTCACGCGGTCCCTGCGGCGGCGCGGCACGACGAGGGTGCGGATCACCGAGCCCCAGGTCATGAGCACCAGAGCGGCCCCCAGGACCGCCGCCACGATCTTCACGATCGCGAGTCTGTCAGGAGTTCGGCCAGTCCTGGAACGGCACGTTCCAGTCCGACATCCCCGGGTCGGACAGCTTGGGGCCGACGGACGCGTGGATGATGTTCACGACGTCACCGCGCTTGACGAGGTCGAAGTACCAGGCCGCGTCGGCCGGCGAGATGTTCACGCAGCCGTGGCTGACGTTGCGGACGCCCTGGTCGCGCACGCTCCAGTCGGCCGAGTGCACAAAGGCCCCGCCGTAGGAGATCCGGACGCTGTTGGGGACCTTCTCGTAGTAGCCGCCGGGCCCGTTGCGGGGGATACCGACGGTCGAGGAGTCCATCGTCTTCAGCTTGGTCTTCTCGAGTACGAGGTGGACGCCGCCCTTGGTCGGGTACTGGTCCCGCCCGGTGCTGACCTTGACGGTCCGCAGCAGCTTGCCGTCCTTGGTGACGGTCATGACGTGCTTCGTGACGTCGACGGTGCTGATGACGGCGGCGCCGATCGAGTACGACGTGGTGCGCGCTCCGCTGCCCCAGGTGCCGTCCGACAGATGAAGCCGGGTGAAGTCGGCGTGCACCTCGACCGTCGTCCCCGCAGACCAGTAGGCGGGGCCCCGGTAGTGCAGCTCCGTGGCGCTCATCCACCGCCAGGCACCTGCGACCGCCGGCGTGCTGGTGACGTTCAGCCGGTCGACGACGGACTGTCGGTCGGCGTGGCCGTTGACGGCGCGGTTCAGCGTGATGATGACCGGCATCCCGACGCCGACCACGTTGCCGTCACCGGGGGAAAGGACGGCCTTGAGGAGGTGCGTCGCTGCCGTCGTCCGGGGGGCGACGGTCAGCTGGTGGGCCTGTCCGGCGCGGTCGACGACGGTGGCGCTCAACCGGTAGGTCGAGGAGGGCAGCAGTGTGCCGGTCGACGTCCAGCTGCTCTCGCTCAGCGTCCCCGTGACCGGCCGGCCGTCGGGGTCGGTCGCGATGACGGCGCGGAGCTTGCCATCGGTCACCGCGACCGCCAGGGGCCGGTCCCAGGGGATCGCGCCGGACGCCAGTCCCCGAGGGAGGAGCGTCGGGGTCGGCACGGGGGCGGCCTCGGCAGCTGGTACGGCGGGGGAGCCCTGGTGCCCGATGGCCCACCCCACACCGCCTCCGAACGCCAGCCCGGCCAGCAGCAGACCGGCGATGACGGTCGTTCTCTTCGCGGAGGGCACGGCGAGGGTCCTGTCCTTCAAAGAGGCTGTCGGGTGCACAACGGCCAGGGACGAGCTCATGTTCCCTCAGGACGCGCCGGAAGGGCGGCGGGTTGCCTGCGGAGGGGTCCTCTCGAGCATGCCGGCGCGTGCGTGCGCGAGGATGGTTCCCGACACAGCAAAGGGGAGCGCTGCGATGAGCGAGTGGGGTCGGGTTACCGACGACGGCACGGTCTACGTGAAGACCGCCGACGGCGAACGCGTCGTCGGGTCCTGGCACGCGGGACCGCCTGAGCAGGGACTGGCGCACTTCGCGCGCCGCTACGAGCAGCTGGCGACCGAGGTGACCATCCTCGAGGCGCGGCTGCGCAGCGGCAACGGTGATCCCGCGCAGGTGGCCACCAGCGCCGAGCGACTCAAGGAGGGCCTGCCGACGGCGGCTGCCGTCGGTGACCTCGACGCGCTCGGCCGTCGCGTCGACGCGCTCCTTGAGAAGACGGCATCGGCCGTCGAGGAGCACAAGCTCGCGCGGGCCGCCGCGAGGGAGGGGGCGGTGTCCGTCCTGACTGCCCTCGCCGAGGAGGCCGAGAAGCTCGCCGCGAGCTCGTCCTGGAAGGACGCCGGGGAGCGGCTGCGCACCCTGGGGCAGGACTGGAAGCGCGTCACCGGCGTCGACAAGAAGAGCGCCGACGCCCTCTGGGAGCGGGTCGCCGGTGCTCGGGCCCGCTTCGCGGAGCGCCGCACCACCCACTTCGGGGCGCTCGAGAAGCAGCGCTCGGTGTCGCAGGAGCGCAAGGAGAAGCTCGTCAAGGACGCCGAGAAGCTCGCGTCGTCCACCGACTGGAAGCCGACCGCCGACGCCTTCAAGGCGTTGATGGCCGACTGGAAGGCCGCCGGCCGCGCGCCGCGCGAGCTCGAGGACACCCTCTGGGCGGCGTTCAAGGCCGCGCAGGACACCTTCTTCCAGGCCCGCTCCGCCGCGTTCGCCGAGAAGGACGAGGAGTTCCGCGGCAACCAGCAGGTCAAGGAGGAGATCCTCGCCGAGGCCGAGGCCCTCGAGGTGCCCGGCGGCAAGGCTCGGCTGCGTCAGCTGCAGGAGAAGTGGGATGCCGCCGGCAAGGTCCCGCGCGAGGTCATGAAGTCGCTCGAGGACCGCTTCGCCAAGGTCGAGGAGAAGTTCCGCGGCGCCGCCGACACGTCCCACGTGAAGACCACCGAGTCCACGTTCGTCGTCCGGCTGCGGGAGAAGGTCGCCGATCTCGAGAAGAAGCTCGCCGCCGCCCAGGCCGCCGGCCGCCCCACGGATGACGTCGAGGCCCAGCTGGAGACCCAGCGGGAGTGGCTCGCTCAGGCCGGCGTGCCGGTCGAGCCGCCGGCAGCCGAGCCGACCGCGGCTGCGGCGGCCCCCACGAAGAAGCCGACGACCGCCTGGGTCCGCGCGGACGGTTAGTGCACGTTGCTCGTGAGGAAGGCCACGGCTCGGTCCCAGGCGACCTTCGCGTCGTCGGGGGAGTAGGTGCCGAAGGGGTTCTCGTCGTTGTGGAAGGCGTGGCCGGCGTCGTAGTAGAAGAACTCGACCTGTGCGCCGGACTCCTTGCGGATCTGCTCCTCCTGAGCCTTCGCCTGGTCGACGGGGTACATGCCGTCCTCCTTGGCGTAATGGCCCTGCACCGTGGCACGGACGCCCTCGAACGAGCTCGGAACGCCGGGGCCGACGCCGTAGAAGGGCACCGCGGCGCTGATCCTGTCGCCCTCCTGGGCGGCGAGCAGCAGCACGAAGCCACCACCCATGCAGAAGCCGATGGCACCGACGGTCGTCGAGGTCACGCTGTCGAGGCCGAGCAGGTAGTCGACCGCCCCGCGGAGGTCCTTCGTGGCCTGCTCCACGGGCAGCGACATGAGCAGCTCGGTGGCCTCCGCTGCGTCGTGCGTGGTCTTGCCGCCGAAGAGGTCCGGAGCCAGGGCGACGAAGCCCTCGGCGGCGAGCCGATCGGCGATCGAGGCGATGTGGTCGGTGAGACCCCACCACTCCTGGATGACGATGACGCCCGGGCCGCTGCCGGCCTCCGGCACGGCCAGGTAGCCGTGGGCGGTGCCGCCGTTGCTCGGGAAGCTGGTGTTCTGGCGTGAGGTCATGCCCGCTTCCTACCCCAGCGGGCGGTGGGCGACCAGCGGGGTGCGCAGTGCGAGGTCGACGAAGGCGTCGCGGTGCTCCGCGTGCAGCATCCCGGCGGCGTCGAGCGAGGCGACGCCGTGGCCGGTGGCCCAGCAGATCCGCGCGAGGTCTTCCGCATCGGGACCCACCAGCGTGCCGGCGTCGAGGCAGGCCTGCGCCTCCCGGACGACCAGCCCGAAGGTGCACTCCCGGCCGTAGGCCCGGGTGTCGCGGGTCGGCGTGAAGCCGGCGATGGCGCGCCCGAACATCACGGCGAAGAACGCGGGCTCGGTCTCGGCGAAGGCGAGGTAGGCCCGGCCCAGCGCCATCAGCCGCTCAGGGTCGCCGGGCGGGGGGGCGACGGCGAGGGCGGCGACCATCGCCTGCGAGAGCCGGCGGAACCCTTCGCCGTACAGGGCGTCGGCGAGGCCGGGCTTGCCGCCGAACAGCGTGTAGACGATCTGGGTCGAGCCGCCGGCCTCGGCCGCGATCCGGCGCAGCGACAGCCCGTGCGGGCCGTCCTCGGCGAGCACCCTGGCGGCCGCCTCGACCACCTGCCGGCGGCGGGTGTCGGCATCGTCGGTGTCGTCGGTCACAGGAGCAGTCTCTCTGATTGCGCTGGACAACGGCGTCATAACACTGTTATACACGTGTCATGACAGCTCTGGCCAGCCCGGAACGGGCCGTCGAGGACCGCATCGCGCCGCACGCGTGGAAGGTGCTCGCGGTGTCAGCCGCAGCCGTCTACGTCGTCTTCCTGGACGCGACGATCGTCAACATCGCCTTCCCGGCGATCGGCGCGAGCTTCCCGACCGTCACCCGCAGCGGGCTGTCCTGGGTGCTGAACGCCTACGCCGTCGTCTTCGGCGCCCTGTTGGTCACCGCGGGCGGCCTGGCCGACGACCGCGGCCGCAAGCGGGTCTTCCTGGCCGGGCTGGTCGTGTTCGCCGGAGCGAGCGCGCTGTGCGGCGTGGCGCCCACCGTCCCCCTCCTCGTCGCGGCGCGGGCCCTCCAGGCTGTCGGTGGGGCGCTGCTGGTGCCGGCCAGCCTGGCGCTGCTGCTGCCCGAGTTCCCGTTGTCCAAGCGTGCGACGGCGGTCGGCCTCTGGGGCGCCGTCGGCGCCGTGGCGGCGGCCACCGGGCCATCCATCGGGGCGTTGCTCGTCGAGGGCCCCGGCTGGCGCTGGGTGTTCTACGTCAATCTGCCCTTCTGCGCGGTGGCCTGGTTCTACGGCCGCCGGCTGCTCGTCGAGTCGCGTGGCTCGACCGGTGCCCGACCAGACCTGCTGGGCGTCGCGCTGGTCACCTCCGTCTTCGGCCTGCTGTCACTGGCTCTCGTGCAGGGCGAGTCGTGGGGTTGGGGGAGCCTACGGACGGTCGGCTGCTTCGCCGGAGCCGCGGCGCTGGCTCCGGCGCTCGTCATCCGAGGCCTGAGCGCGAGCCACCCGGCGCTGCCGGTGCGGCTGTTCCGGCACAGGTCCTTCACCGCTGCCACCGCCGGCACGTTGCTCTACGGCACGGCGTTCTACGGACAGATCCTGTGCAACGTGCTGTTCCTCAACGGGGTCTGGCACTACTCGATCCTGCGTACCGCGGTCGCGATCCTCCCGAGCCCGCTGCTGGCCGCGGCCGTCGCTCCGGTCGCGGGCCGGCTCGCCGACCGCTACGGCTACCGGACCGTCATCGTCCCGGGTGCCGCGCTGTTCGCCCTCGGCTCGCTCTACTACGCCTGGCAGACCACCGCGCACCCCGACTACGTGACCACGTTCCTGCCTGCCTCGCTGCTCATCGGTGTGTCCATCGGCGCGGCCTTCAGCACCCTCGGTGCCGCGGCCTCGCAGAGCCTGCCGCCCGCGCAGTTCGGGGTCGGGTCCGCCGTCAGCTCGATGGCCCGTCAGCTGGGGGCTGTGATCGGTGTCGCGGTGCTCGTCGCCGTACTCGGCACGCCCTCGCCGGCCGGCGCACTGGGTGCCTTCCACGACGCCTGGCACGTGACGGCGGTGTTCGCGGCGCTGTGCACGATCGTCAGCTGCGCGCTCCCCAAGCGGGTCTGAACGGGCCTACGATCCGGCCGTGACGACGGCCGAAGCCAGCGCGGCGCTCAGCGTGGGAGACATGGACCGGGCGTTCGCCTGCGCGTCGGAGGCTGCCGCCGCCGGCGACCCGCACGGGCATGCCCTGCTCGGGCTGATGCTCTTCGGCAACGACGCCTTCGACGACGCCTCGGACCACTTCCAGCGTGCCTTCCGCGGGTTGCGCGAGGGGGGTGAGCTGCAGGCCGCGGCAGCGGCAGCAATCCGGCTCGCGAGCATCGAGGTGTCGCGGCACGGCCATGAGGACGCGGGGCGTGGCTGGTCGGAGCGCGCGCGCGACCTGCTCGAGCAGGTCGGGCCCTGCGTCGAGTGGGGCTACTGGGAGCTGGCGTTGCTCTCGTGCGACCGCACCGATGTGGCCCGCCTGCTCGCGGCGACCGAGAGGGCGCTCGCCCTCTCCCGCGCGTTCGGCGACCCGGCGCTGGAGGCGATGGCGCGGGCCGATCGCGGTCTGGCGCTCGTGACCCAGGGGCGGGTCGAGGAGGGCTTCGCCGACCTCGAGGCCGCGATGACCGCCGTGCTCAGCGGCGAGGTGCCGCTCGCCGTGGGCGGCGGGCTCTGCCTGTGCGCGATGCTCACCGCCTGCGACCGCGTGGCCGACGTCCGGCGGGCGGAGCGGTGGGCGGAGCTGACCCGGGACCTGGTGCACGGCTTCGGCGAGCGTCCGGTCGCCCTCTATGTCCACTGCCGCATGGCCTGGGGCTCCGTGCTGCGCAACGCCGGTCGCTGGCAGG
>JAWWOJ010000074.1:0-5541 GCA_033851885.1 Frankiales bacterium
GGCCGCGGAGCTGGACGTTCCCCCGGGAGGTGAGGTCGAGGTTGCCGTCGCCCCACGCAACAGAGGCCTCCGCGAGCGCTGCCACCTGGCGGCCGGTCAGGTAGCCACCGGGCACCCGGACCCGGACCAGGCCGCCGTCCACCGCGTCGTGCACGCGCAGCACCCCGGGGCAGCGGTCGACAGCGGTACGCACCGGGTCAGCCTATTGGCCCTCACTAGAGTGCTGTGGTGCCCCGCGTCCTGTTGCTCTCCACGTCCGACACCGACCTGCTGAGCGCACGTGCCTCCGGAGCTGACTACCGGCTCGCCAACCCCTCGCGGATCGCCCTCGACGACCTCCCGGTTCTGTGCGACGGGACCGACCTGGTCGTGCTCCGGCTGCTCGGCACCCGACGGTCCTGGGAGGAGGGCATCGACGCCCTGCTGGCGCTGCCGACGCCGCTCGTGGTGCTCAGCGGCGAGCAGCTGCCCAACCCAGAGTTGATGGAGATCTCGACGGTCCCGCTGGGCGTCGCCCACGAGGCGCACGGCTACCTCGCGCAGGGCGGCCGCGACAACCTCGCCCAGCTGCACGCCTTCCTGTGCGACACGGTGCTGCTCACCGGCGAGGGCTTCGACCCGCCGCAGGAGCTACCGGCGTGGGGGATCCACGAGCGCGCCAGCAGGGGCACCGGACCGAGGGTCAGCGTGCTCTTCTACCGGGCCCACGAGGTCTCGGGCAACACCGCCTTCATCGAGGCGCTCTGCGACGCGATCGAGGCCAAGGGCGGTACGGCGCAGCCGTTCTTCTGCGCGTCCCTGCGTACGCCGGACTCCGCGCTGCTGACCGCGCTGGAGGGCTCGGACGCGATCATCACGACCGTCCTCGCCGCCGGTGGGACCCGGCCGGCGACCGCGAGCGCGGGGGAGGACGACGAGGCCTGGGACGTCGGTGCCCTGGCGACCTTCGACGTCCCGATCCTGCAGGCGCTCTGCCTCACCAGCAGCCGTGCGACGTGGGAGGCCAACGACGACGGCCTGTCCCCACTGGACACCGCGACGCAGGTGGCCATCCCGGAATTCGACGGCCGCATCATCACCGTCCCGTTCTCCTTCAAGGAGGTCGACGAGGACGGGCTCACCGTCTACGTCGCCGACGACGAGCGGTGTCTGCGCGTCGCGGGGCTCGCTGTCCGGCACGCCCGGCTGAGGCACCTCGACAACGCCGACAAGAAGATCGGGCTGATCCTGTCGGCGTACCCCACCAAGCACGCCCGGATCGGCAACGCCGTCGGCCTCGACACACCGGCGTCGGTGATCAAGCTGCTCGACGCGATGCGCGCGAGCGGCTACCGGATCGGCGAGCTGCCGGCGACCGGGGACGAGCTCTTCCACGCCCTCATCGCGGCCGGCGGCCAGGACCCCGACTGGCTCACCGAGGAGAAGCTGCAGGGCAACCCGGTCCGGATCGCTGCGGCCGCCTACCGGAGCTGGTTCGCCACCCTGCCGGTGGACTTCCAGGAGCGCGTCGAGAAGGCCTGGGGCCCGGCGCCCGGCGACCTGTACGTCGACCGCTCGGCCGACCCGGACGGCGAGATCGTGGTGGCCGCGCTGCACGCCGACAACGTGGTGCTGGTCGTGCAGCCGCCGCGAGGGTTCGGCGACAACCCGGTCGCGATCTACCACGACCCCGACCTGCCGCCGTCGCACCACTACCTCGCGGCCTACCAGTGGCTGGCCGGCTCGTTCCGCGCCGATGCGCTGGTCCACGTCGGCAAGCACGGCAACCTCGAGTGGCTGCCCGGCAAGACGCTCGGGATGTCGGCCAGCTGCGGGACCGACGCCGCGCTGGGCGACCTGCCGCTCGTCTACCCGTTCCTCGTCAACGACCCCGGCGAGGGCACCCAGGCCAAGCGTCGCGCCCACGCCACCCTCATCGACCACCTCGTCCCGCCGATGGCTCGCGCGGAGTCCTACGGGGACCTGGCCCGGCTCGAGCAGCTGCTCGACGAGCACGCCAACATCGCCGCCATGGACCCGGCCAAGTTGCCGGCCATCCGTGCGCAGATCTGGACGCTCATCCAGGCCGCCAAGCTCGACCACGACCTGGGGCTCAGCGACCGTCCCCACGACGTCGAGTTCGACAACTTCCTGCTCCACGTCGACGGCTGGCTGTGCGAGGTCAAGGACGTGCAGATCCGCGACGGGCTGCACATCCTGGGCGAGGCGCCGACCGGCCAGGCCCGGGCGCTCATGGTGCTGGCGATCCTGCGCTCGCGGCAGATCTGGTCCGGCAAGCAGTCGCTGCCCGGCCTGCGGCAGGCCCTCGGGCTGTCCAGCGAGTCCCGCGAGGAGACCGACGAGTTCGAGGCCAAGGCCCAGGTCCTGGTCGAGGACCTCGAAGCCCACGGCTGGGACCCCGCCAGGGTCGACGCTCTCACCACCGACCCGACCGTCGGGGAGATCCTGCGGTTCGCGTGCACCGAGGTGGTCCCGCGCCTCGCCGGGACCGCCGGTGAGATCGACGCCGTGCTGCACGCCCTTGACGGCGGCTACATCCCCGCGGGTCCATCCGGATCACCGCTGCGCGGCCTCGTGAACGTGCTGCCGACCGGTCGCAACTTCTACTCCGTCGACCCGCAGGCCGTTCCGTCGAAGCTGGCGTGGGAGACCGGCCAGGCGATGGCGGAGTCGCTGCTCGATCGCTACCGCGCCGACCACGGCGGCGAGTGGCCGCAGTCCGTCGGCCTGTCCGCGTGGGGGACTTCTGCGATGCGCACCTCTGGCGACGACATCGCGGAAGTCCTGGCGCTGCTGGGGATCCGGCCCGTCTGGGACGACGCCAGCCGCCGCGTCAGCAGCCTGGAGGTCATCTCCCGCGAGGAGCTCGGCCGGCCGCGCATCGACGTCACCGTCCGGATCTCCGGCTTCTTCCGCGACGCCTTCCCGCACGTTGTCGCGATGCTCGACGACGCGGTGAAGCTCGCCGCCCGGCAGGACGAGCCCGACAACTCGGTGAAGCGGCACGCCGACGAGGACGGGCACACCACGCGGGTGTTCGGGAGCAAGCCCGGTGCCTACGGTGCCGGGATCCTGCCGCTGCTCGAAGCGGGCAACTGGCGCGACGACAAGGACCTGGCCGAGGTCTACGCGGTGTGGGGCGGATACGCCTACGGCCGTGGCGTGGACGGGGTCCCCGCCCGGGAGCAGTTGGAGTCGACGTACAAGCGGATCTCGGTGGCAGCGAAGAACGTCGACACCGTCGAGCACGACATCCTCGACTCCGACGACT
This sequence comes from Frankiales bacterium, assembly GCA_033851885.1. Lineage (GTDB taxonomy): Bacteria > Actinomycetota > Actinomycetes > Mycobacteriales > SCTD01 > RYN-111. The sequence continues at coordinate 3,272 of JAWWOJ010000074.1, forward strand.
ACTTCCAGTACCACGGTGGCATGGTCGCCATGGCCCGGGCGCTGACAGGGAAGGCGCCGGCTGCCTACATCGGCGACAGCACCAGCCCCGACCGGGTACGCACGCGCAGTCTCGTCGAGGAGACGTCCCGCATCTTCCGGGCCCGCGTCGTGAACCCGAAGTGGGTCGAGGCGATGCGCCGGCACGGCTACAAGGGCGCCTTCGAGCTGGCCGCGACCGTCGACTATCTGTTCGGCTACGACGCGACCACAGGTGTCGTCACGGACCACATGTACGAGACGGTTGCCCAGACCTACGTCCTGGACGAGGTCAACCGCGAGTTCCTCGAGAAGAGCAACCCGTGGGCGCTGCACGGCATGACCGGCAAGCTGCTCGAGGCGGTCGACCGGGGGCTCTGGGCCGAGCCGAGCCCGGACGTGCTGGCCGGGCTGAAGCAGGCTTTCCTCGCCACAGAAGGAGATCTCGAGGGTGCATGACCCGCTGTCCGAGGGCGGGACGGCCCGCCCCATCACGATGCACGGGACGCCCGTGCTGCACACCCGCTGCGCCGAGGTGACCGCGTTCGACGACGAGCTCGTCACGCTGGTCCAGGACATGTACGCCTCCATGTACGCGGCGAACGGCGTCGGGCTCGCGGCCAACCAGGTCGGGGTCGGGCTGCGCGTCTTCATCGTCGACTGCCCCAATGCCGAGGAGGAACGGGTCGTCGCCCACGTGGTCAACCCCGAGCTCGAGCTCCCCGAGGTGCGCACCCTCGACGACGACGCCGAGGGCTGCTTGTCGGTGCCGGGCCCGTCCAGTGACGTGGCCCGCCCGGACCGCGCCCTCGTCCGCGGCGTGGATGTGTACGGCGAGCCGGTGGTCATCGAGGGGACGGGGCTGCTGGCGCGCTGCCTGCAGCACGAGACCGACCACCTCAACGGGATGGTCTACGTCGACCGGATCTCGAAGAAGGAGCGCAAGCGCGTCCTCGCCGAGGCCTTCCCCTCGACCTGACAGGATTTTCCCAGGCTCGTGGGAGAGGATCTCAGCGTGACGCACCCGGGCCCTGACTTCCTGCCCTACGCACTGCCTGCGGTGACGCAGCCGACCATGCAGTTGCCGCTCCCCCCGGCCGCACCGCCCCAGGGCGGCCGGTGGAGCCGAGCGCTCGACGGCGTTCCCGCACTCGGGGTCGTGTCGATCGGCAGCGGTCTCGGTGCGCTGGTCCTGCTCGTGCTGGTGAGCGGGCTCGCCGGCCGCGCCGGCCCCGGCTTTGTCGTGACGGCCCTGGCGGCAGCGGTCTCGCTCGTCACCGGCTGGCTGGCGTTTCGCCAGAACCTCCCGCGCGACAGCAAGACGCTGGTGATGTCGGGCCAGTCCCTCGGCGTGCTGTCCGCGCTGGTGGCGGCGATGGTCTACGCCTCGAGCGGCACGGGCGGCGACCAGCCGGTGGCCCCGCCGTCGCCGCAGCCGAGCACCTCGTCCTCGCCCAGCTCCGGGCCGCAGCTGTTGACCAGCCCCCCACCGTCCACGGTCCTGCCGCCCGGCGCCGTCAACGGGTTCGGCGTCCCCAGTGACCCGGGCAACCCCACGAGCAACGACCCGACGGCGCTGGGCACGTTGCAGGGTCACGTGGTCGACACAGCTGGCCGCCCCATCAAGGGCGCCGTGGTCACCGTGACGCGGGCGACGGCCGGCGACGTGAGCAGCACGCCGCAGTGCCCGACCAGGGTGACCACGCTGACCGACGCCGACGGCCTCTACCAGCTGCGGCTCTGCCAGCTCGGCGACGGCCTCGGCTACCACGTCAAGATCCAGGTCGGCCGCGCCACCGTCGAGCACGACCTGTTCGTCAACTCGGGCAACACGACCTACTACGACGTGATCCTGCCCCGCTGAGGTCCCCCCGGCCGACACCCCCGCTGCCCAGTGGTGCCCCTGCTCCCGGTGAGGCCGCACGGCGCCCCTCCAGTCACGCCCGTCCCACTCGGCAGGTCGCGTGTCGGGAGGGTCGGGGTCAGGGCAGGACGCGGAACCACACGAGCGAGGCTGCTGCCGCGCTGAGCCCCAGCAGGAGCGCCACGCCGGTCATCGCCGCGGTGAGCTCCTTGCGCTTGGTGGTCGTGCCCGCTTCCTTGCTGATGGACTTGTAGACGGCGCGGAGCTCGGTTTCCGACAGCGCTTGGTAGTGCTGACCGCCTGTCGTGCGGGCCAGCCCCTCGAGCGTCGCGCGGTCCACCGGCACCGGGATCAACTGGCCGCGCACCGCGACGACGCCGTCGGGCGTG
>JAWWOJ010000160.1:0-4469 GCA_033851885.1 Frankiales bacterium
CATCACGAGCAAGTACATGCCGGCGGCCAGCGGATAACGCAGCGCGGTCACCAGGCTACGTCCGCCCGTTGACGGGCGGGGCCGGTGGCTGCGTCAACGTGGGGAACTGCCCCAAGTCGAAACGCCGGCCCTCGATCGACACGTAGGTCCCGGGCTTGCCGTTGTACGGACTGGTCTTGTGCTTGTTGAAGTAGGCGACCCGGACGTCCTGGGTCCAGCACCAGTCGCCTGGTGAGAAGCGGCGCAGTCCGTGCCCCGTCGTGCCGCCGCCCCGGCTCCCCAGGTTCGGGGCGGCGGCCTGCATGCGGGCTGGCGTCAGGACCGGCCCGTTGTTGGAGATCAGGCTGGCCAGCAGGTTGTAATTGACCCAGAGGATGTCCAGGATCGGCGCTCCCACCCCGGGCGGAAGGGCGGCGTTCCCGCTCCCGAGCTTGTAGATCTTGTAACCGGCCTGCTTCTCAGCGGCCACTTGCGGGTCCGCCGAGCCCAGCCCGACCGCACCGTCGTAGGTGCAGCCTTGCGTCGGTCTGGGACAGGCAAGAGTCGGGGCGCCGTTGTTGTCGGTGTAGCCCTGGCCGTTGGAGTCGAAGTCCATCGTCTCGTTGGCCGCGAAGATCGCCTCGGGCCAGTAGTTGTTGTTCTGCGCGGCGTTGTAGAAGAACTGCGGTGCCGATGGGTCGCAGAGGCAAAGCAACGACGTCGCGGGATTGCTCGTCGTGTTCATGCGCGCCATCGCCGCCTGGGTCTGCTGCGCGGCGGTGTTGACGTCCTGCGCGAAGAAGTAGTCGTGCTTGACCGTCTCGCCGCAGCCCTTCTTCAGGGCGGGGTAGAGCACCTCTTTGACGGTCTTCTCGTTGTCTGGGTCGTTGGCCGCGATCACCCCCAGCACTCGGGGCTGGTTGGTGAAGTCCTGCGCAGGGTTGGCCTTACCCGCGAAGATCGCCTTGCGGCCGCTCGCCTGCTGGCTCGTCATCTGGTGACACCACCAGTCGGCGAACTGCAGCTCCACCCGCGTGCTGCTCATGGACGGGTCGTAGGAGTACGGCGCGTTCGCGTCGTGAAACGCATCGGAGAAGCCGTAGCCGCCCGTGGTGACGACCTTCAGTCGGTTGAGCTCGGCAAAGCAGGCCGAGCAGACCGTGGTGGAGAAGACCACGGCGTAGGGGTGGTAGTCCGTCACAATCTTGTCCATCTCGGGGATCAGGCACTGCAGATCCGGTGGCACCGTGGAGCAGGTGCCTTGGACGGTGTCGATCCTCACCTTGCGTCCGTAGAGCTGGTACTTCTGGTTGATGAAGTTCTCGAAGCCCTTATTGAGGACCTCGGCCTGCGTCTTGTTGTAGTTCAGGCCCTGCACCTTGTTGATCGAGTCGAGCTCGGCATTTCCGGCCGGCACGTAGTGCACGATCTCGATCGTCTTGGCGGTGACGCCCTGCCAGGTGGCGCCGGCGCTGCTGGGATACGCCAAGCCCGGCGCCCCGGGCAGGCACGGCGGCGCGTAGTAGTCGATGGCCGGGTCGTACTGCCGGCCGCCGACGCAGTGCGTCGTGTCGCTCGCCTGCGCCTTCGTCGGTCCGGATGACCCCGGCCCGGCTCCGGGGCTCACGCCGACCGCTGGGCCGCCGCCCCCTCCGCCCGGTGCAGCCGGACCGCCCACCCTCGACGACGCGCCCGGCGCCGGCACACCGGGCGCACCGACGGCGCCGCCCGGGTTTGCCCCGAACGAGCCGGCGTTGTCAGCCGGCGCGGTCGATGGAACGAACAGGATGACGAGCAGCTGGACGACCGCGATCGACCCGAGCGGCGCGAACTTCGTGAGGGGAGAACTGCGGGGCATCTGGGGCCTCCAAAGACGACGAGACGAAGCAGGTCAACGAGGAGCGGACTCACCGATCGCGCGGACGATTAGGTCAGAGGGCGACCGGGGTGCCCGCACTGGGCAAGCGCCAGATCCATGACGATGGCCGCGTCGGCAGCGCCGGGACGCTCATGGCGTTGGTGCCAGCACCAAGCGCAATGCCAGCTCGCTCAGGGTGTCGCAGACGACACCGACGTCGAGGTGGTCGGCTGACGGGGGATACCAGAGGGCGACGCTTGTGCCCATCGACGCGATCGCGTTGATCGTGATCTCCGGGTGATCCATCACGAAGACGCCCTGCCGGACCCCCCTGCTCACCACCGTCATGAGCAACTCCCGGCTCCTGTCGCACAGGAGTCGCGCAGGGGCGGCAGCCTCGGGGCTCAGCCGGGAGAGCTCAGCGTTGGCGACGATGGCGAGCATCGCGAACTCGGCGTGGCCCGTGACGTACGCCGAGACCAGGGCACGCAGCTGGTCGCGCGGATCGGTTCCGGCGTCCATCAGGGCGTCGATCAGTCGCCGGTGGTGCTCCTCGTGGCCGAGGACGATGAGCTCGGCGAGCAGTTCCTCCTTCGAGGCGAAGTGCCCGTAGAGGGTCGCGCTCTGCACCCCCGCGCCGACCGCGATGTCGCGGATGGAGGTGCCGTGATAGCCGCGCTCGAAGAGCATCTCGAGGCCGGCGTGCAGCAACCGGGACCGCGTGTCGTCCGCCCCGACTGACGCGGGAAGCACGGCTCCGGAGGACGTCCTGACGGAGACATTCACCTACGGACCTCTCGATCGATCGGTATTATGGCGATGCAGCATGATGGCAAAACCCTCGCCAGAAGTCCATCTCGGCAGAGGTACCTTCCACTGCTCCGATCGATCGATCGATCGAGTTTCGACCGCGAAGGCTCGCGCCTTGCCCATCACCAGACCGCAGCCGCGAGGCCGCCTGAGGACGTCTACCGGTCCCTGAACGGCTCCCCCGGCACGCTGGCACGCCCGGACCTGCTCCGAGCGGCTCCTGTCAGGTCTTGTCGGACCCACTCGACTCGTCGTCGAGGTCACCGAGCATGCCGACATCGCGGACTGCGAAGACCTCGGCGTGAGCGGCGTGAGCACTGTTAGCGGAGTGGCCGGAGGTGCGACGTTCAGGCAACGCTATGGCAGCGTCGTCGAGGATCGCCGCTGTGAAGGCATCCGGGCTCGCAGGTGAGCACCGCGAGGAGCCGACCGTTCACCTGACGAACAGGCCGGCGCACCTCAGCACGTTGCTCCGTGAGACGTGGCAGGCCCGTGGGCTGATGATGCTGCTCGCGCGACGCGACTTCTATGTCCGCTACCGACGGGCCGCGCTCGGCGTCCTGTGGGCAGTCCTCCTGCCGCTGTCGCAGGCCGTCGTGCTGTCCCTCGTGCTGGGGCGCGTCACCCACCTCGCGAGCAGCAGTGCGGCCCCGTACCCCGTCTTTGTGATCGCCGGGATCACAGCCTGGTCGTTCTTCAGCACAGCCATGAGCGCCGCAGCGACGTCCATCGTCGACGGGTCCGGGATGTCGACGAAGGTGTACTTCCCACGGATGCTGCTGCCGGCCGTCTCGGTGTCGTCGGCAGCCATCGGCTTCGTGCTGAACACCGGCGTGCTGCTGCTGCTCTGCGTCTTCTTCGGCATCGGGCTGTCGCGGATCCTGCTGCTCGTGCCGGCGGTGCTGCTCGCCGCCGCTCTGACGATGTCGTTCGGGCTGGTGCTCTCTGTCGCCTACGTGTACTTCCGTGATGTCAGGTATCTGCTCGATGCCGCGCAGCGTGCCTGGTTCTACGTGACACCGGTCTTCTACTCGTTGAACCGGCTGGGTTCCTTCCGGCCGTTCATCTTGGCGAACCCGGCCACCGGTGTGGTCGAGCTCTACCGGGCCGGCACGGTCGGCGCGGATCCGGGCTGGCTGCCGTCGCTGTGGTGGTCGCTCGGCTGGACCGCGGTCATGGGGGCCCTCGGCCTGTGGCTTCACCGCAAGCATGACCGTCTGGTCACGGACCTGCTGTGACGGCGGCGATCCGGCTGGACCACGTGACCAAGCGCTATCGGCGGTATGAGCAGACACCTTCGTTGCTCGCGACGCTCACCCGACGTGCCCCGGCGAGCTACCTCGACGCGGTTGCCGACGTCACCCTCTCGGTCGAACGGGGCGAACGAGTCGCCGTCATGGGCCGCAACGGGGCGGGCAAGACCTCGCTGCTCTCGCTCCTCGCCGGCGTGACCGCGCCCAGCGCAGGCACCGTGGATGTGGTCGGACGGGTCGCACCACTGCTCGCGGTCGGCGTCGGGTTCGCCTGGGAGCTCACGGGGCGCGAGAACGTGTTCGTCAACGGCCGCATCCTCGGCCTGAGCCAGCGCGAGGTAGCCGCGCAACTCGACGCGATCGTCGCCTTCAGCGGTCTCGAGGAGTTCCTCGACACACCGGTGAAGACCTACTCCAGCGGCATGTTCGTCCGGCTCGGTTTCGCCGTCGCCGCCCACGCCGCACCTGACCTCCTGCTCGTCGACGAGGTCCTCGCGGTCGGAGACGCTGCCTTCCAGACCCGCTGCCACGCCAAGATGCAGGAGTTGGCTGCCGACGGAACCACGGTC
>JAWWOJ010000162.1:0-6005 GCA_033851885.1 Frankiales bacterium
GCCGTGGCCAGAGCAGCTCCAGCGCCGCCTGCTTCGCCGCCCACACCGCGTCCCGGTCGATGAGGGCCGGATCCACCAGGGGTCGCAGCGCATCGACCTCGGCGCGCAGCTCGGCAGGAGCCGCGGCGTACTCCGCGGTGTCCTCCACGCGCAGGTACAGCGGCGAGCGGAACAGCCGAGAGGAGGGCGAGTACGGCGAGACGGCCAGCGGGAGGACGGGGGTCTCCGCGTGCACCGGGTTGACGAGGACCGTGCTCCCTCCGGCCTCCGCGGTCGCGGCGCAGAGGGTGCGGAGGTCGGCGTAGTCACCGATGCCCCACGACCTGCTCGAGCGGGCGGCGTAGAGCTGCACCTGCCACCCCCAGTGCCTGCCCTCCGGCATCGGGGCACGCTCCGGCACGACGATGAGGGTGCTCGCACCCGCCCGGTGGTAGCCGAGCGGGAGATCGGGGCCGAGCTCCCGCCGTACCCCGTCCTCGCAGAGCACGTCGTGGGCGTCGAGGTCCACGGGGGCTCCCCGCCGCACCACCAGCACGGCTGGCGGATCGGCGTCCTTCACCTGGCGCAGCGAGGTGGCGATGGCGGCGTCGGACGACGCGTCGACGTCGAGCGCCGCCAGCACGGCCACGACTGCCTCGTCGGGGACGTCGACGTGCTGCCCCTGCCAGTCGGCGTAGGAGGTGGCCACGCCGTGGCGGGAGGCCAGCTCGTGCAAGGTCACCGGGGCACTCTGCCCCAGGTCAGCCGTCCTCACGCAGGCGGGCGTAGGAAACCAGGTCGTTCCACGCGCCCTCCCGCCACTGGGCGCCGCGCAGCACACCCTCGCGGTGGAAACCGGCCCGCTCCAACGCCTTCTGCTCGGGCACATTGCGGACGTCGGTGGACGCCTGCACCCTGAACACCGGGGTGGTCGCGAACAGATAGCGGGCGAGCATCCGCTGGGCTCGGGAGCCGTGCCCTCGGCCCTGGGCGAAGGGCCGCAGGGAGATGCCGATGTCGAGGGCCTGCGACCCGAGGTTGGGGCCGTACAGCACCGGGTGCCAGCTCACCGTGCCGACCGGCTGGTCGTCGCCGTCGGTCACCACGAGGTGGCCCCCGCCGGCGGGTGGCAGCAGCCGCACCGACTCGGCGACACCGGGTGCGGGCGGGCCGCTCCAGTCCTCGAACGGCGAGCACGGCTCGGCGCGCCAGGCGGCCAACAGAGGCGCGTCCTCCGGACGGGCCGGCCGGAGCCGCGTCAGCAGCGTCCCGTCGTCGCGAACCGGCGCCCCTGTCGAGTTCACGCCGGGGTGCCCCAGAGCGCCTCGTCCAGCTCGTCCGAGCCGCTGTCGAGGTACGGGCGCCAGCGCGGGTCCATCCGCTTCGCCCCGACGATCCGCCACGCGGCGCCGGTGGGGGCGACGGGCGTCCGGCGCAGCCGCCAGCCCAGCTCGGCGATGCCACGGTCGGCCTTGGTGTGGTTGCACTTGGAGCAGGCGCTGACCACGTTGTCCCAGGTGTGCGGTCCGCCGCGGCACTTCGGCACCACATGGTCGAGCGACGTGGCGGCCGCGCCGCAGTAGACGCACCGGCCGCCGTCGCGGGCGAAGACGGCCCGCCGGGTGAGCGGCACGGTGGCGCGATAGGGAACCTTGACGAACCGGGTCAGCCGCACCACGGCGGGGACGTGCACCTCGGCCCGTTCGCTGTGCAGCACGCCCTCGCCGTCGGCGACGGGCACGGCCTTGTCGGTGAGCAGCAGCACGACCGCGCGCCGGCCGGAGACGACGCAGAGCGGCTCGTAGCTGGCGTTGAGGACGAGAGCCTGGGTGTTCAGCGGCGCCGTGCTGTCGGAGTGCCTGGGCGCGGGCATGGCGGACACCGCGCTCGTCGGATGCGGAGCGGCCACGGCGTCCTCCTTGCCCGCATCCTGCACGACGACTCGCCGCGGCGCCACGTCGATCCGGTCCGTGTCTCCTAGGGTCCTGGAGCGTGAACCTGCAGTCGAACGACGTCCGGCAGTGGTTCGACGACCATGGCTCCAACCTGGTCTCCGGTGGCCTGCGGGTGCTCGTGATCCTCGTCGTGGCCCTCGTGGCGCGGACGCTCCTGCACCGGGCCATCAACCGCCTGGTCCGCTCGGCGGTGGACGGTCGGCTGCCGGGGGCGTTGCACGGTTTGCGCGACAAGGCCCGGGCGCTGGAGTCGACGGTGCTGCTGTCCGAGCGTCGCCGGCAGCGGACCGAGACGCTCGGTTCGGTGCTGCGCAGCATCGCGTCCGCCACCGTCGGGGTGATCGCCCTCGCGATGGTGCTCGGCGAGATCGGGCTGGACCTGACACCGATCGTCGCCAGCGCCGGCATCGTCGGGGTGGCCGTCGGCTTCGGCGCGCAGAACCTCATCAAGGACTTCCTGGCCGGCATGTTCATGCTGCTCGAGGACCAGTACGGCGTGGGCGACGTCGTCGACGCGGGTGCCGCCACCGGCATCGTCGAGGCCGTCACACTGCGCACGACCCGGCTGCGTGATGCCGAGGGAACGGTCTGGTACGTCCGCAACGGCGAGATCAACCGGGTGGGCAACAAGAGCCAGGGGTGGAGCCGCGCGCTGCTCGACGTACCCCTGGCCCTGGGCACCGACGTCGCCACCGCGCGGGCCCTGGCCCTGGACGCTGCCCTTGCGCTCAAGCAGGACGAGGACTACGCGGGCATGCTGCTCGAGGACCCCGAGGTGTGGGGGCTGGAGGCGATCGGCGCCGACGGGCTGGTGCTCCGCATCACGATCAAGACGGTCGCGACGATGGAGGGGCCGGTCGAGCGGGCGCTGCGCGAGCGGCTGATCGCGACCTTCGAGGAGCACGACATCACCATCGGTGTCCCGCAGCGGCTGGTCTGGAAGGTCGACCCTGAGCACTAGCCTGGTCCGGGTGGAGAGCCTGTACGAGGAGCTGGGCGGCGACGCCGTCTTCCGCGCGATCGTGGACAGGTTCTACGAGGGCGTCGCGATGGATCCCGTGCTGCGGCCGCTGTACCCCGAGGAGGACCTGACGGGGGCCCGGCAGCGGCTGGCCGGCTTCCTCATCCAGTACTGGGGCGGCCCGAGCACCTACTCCGAGACGCGCGGCCACCCGCGACTGCGGATGCGGCACGCGGAATGGGTCATCGGCGAGCGGGAGAGGGACGCGTGGCTCGGCCACATGCGCGACGCGGTGGCGTCGGTGGACCTGCCCGCGGAGGCCCGCGCGGCGATCTGGGACCACCTCGAGCGCGCCGCGTGGAGCCTGGTGAACAGCCCTAGCGGCGGCGTCTGATCCGTCTCCGGCGGGCAAGCGTCAGGGGCAGTGCGCCGACGACACCTCCGGCGAGGGGCAGGGTCGGGAACACCACGCCGTGGAAGGTGCTCGGCACATGCAGCAGCCCGAACCGGTCGAACGGGTAGACGACCGTGAACGCCCGACCCACGACCTTGTCCTCGGGGACGGTGCCGTGGTTGGCGTCCGTGATGTGCGCGCGGGAGTCGGCCGAGTCGTTGCGGTGGTCACCCATCACCCACAGCCGACCCTTGGGGACCAGCACCCCCGCCGCGCCGGCTGGGCAGTTGCGCTCACCGACGCCCGCGTCGCAGAAGAACTTCGCGTCCCCCTCGGGACCGTTGGTGAAGATGTACGGCTCGGTCAGCGAGTGGGACTTGCCGTCCTTGGTCGTGACCACGACCTTGCCGGCGGTGTCGCAGCACATCACGCGGTCTCCGGGCACCCCGATGACCCGCTTGATGTAGTCCTTCTCGTTCGGCACCCCCAGGCCGATGGTGCTCGAGACCTTGCGCAGCGCCTTGCTGATCGGGTTGGTCGGCTGCGCGAGGGTGACCGAGTCGTCGAAGTTGTTGAGACCGTTGAAGACGACGATCTCGCCGCGGTGCGGCTCGCGCCAGTGGTAGGGCAGCTTGTTGACGAGCACCCGGTCACCGACCTGCAGGGTGTTCTGCATCGAGCCGGACGGAATGTAGAAGGCCTGCACCAGGAACGTCTTGATGAGCAGCGCCAGCACGAACGCGATGGCGACGAGAAAGGGCAGCTCGGCGAGGAACGACCTCTGCTTCTTGCGGACCGCGGGCTTCTGGGCGGCAACGACGGTGGTCTCCTCGGTCACCGGTCCAGACTACGGGCGCGATCAGCCGACGCGCTGCAGGGGGACCAGCCCGGTGAGCCTGTTGCCGAAGGTCGATCGTTGGCCCACCGCCGTGGTGTAGGCGGCCCGGCGCCGGGCGCTGCTCCCCAGCGCGGCCGGCCGGGACTCGGCGTACTGGGCCGCGACGGCCTCCCGGACGAGGGCGATCCCCTCGCCACGCAGCTGGGACACCCGGGACTCGGTCACGCCGAGCCGGTGGGCGATGTCGGTGAGGGACTCGCCCTCGACGTAGGAGGCCAGCACGACATCCTGCAGCCGCGGCGGCAGACAGGCCAGGGCGTCTCGCACGTACCGCGCGGTCTCGCGCTCCTCGAGGGCCTGCAGCGGGTCGAGGTCCGCGTCGACGAGCACGGAGCCGAGGGTGATCGGCTGACCGCCGTCTCTGCCGTACGGGGCGTCGAGCGACAGCACCACCGCGCCGTGGACGCGGCCTTCGAGACGGGTCAGCCGCTGCGGCGTCGTCCCCAGGTGTTCGGCGACCTCGTCGTCGGTCGCGAGGCGGCCGTGCCGACGGAGCAGCTCCTCGCGGGCGACGAGCAGGTCGCGTTCGGCCGACCGCACGGTGCGGGGCGCGAAGTCGAGGCCGCGGACCGCGTCGAGGATCGCGCCCCGCACCCGCAGCGCCGCCCAGCTGCCGAAGGGCACACCGCGCTCGGCGTCGTAGCGGACGGCCGCCTCGACGAGTCCGAGCCGCGCGGCCTGCGCGAGCTCCTCGCGGTCCGCGTGCCGGGGATAGTGGGAGGCGACCCGTCCGAGCACCTGCTGCACCAGCGGAAGGTGCTCCTCCACCAGGACGCGCTCCGCGTCCGTGAGTGCCCTCATACCTCGGGCTTGGGGACGCCGAGCAGCTCCTCACGGTAGACCTGCACGTCCCGGGGAGCCGTGATGCCGAGCCTGATCTGGTCGCCCTTGACCTCGAGCACGGTGACGACGATGTCCGCACCGATCATGATGCTCTGGTTCTTGCGCCGAGTCAGGACGAGCACTGCACTGTCCTTCCGTGGACGGCCCTTGCGGTCGGCCTCCCCGAACTGTCCGACTACGTCCCGGTGATCACCATGCCCCGTCGTGACTAGTCATCGCGCGTGAGCTTGCGGTAGGTCACCCGGTGCGGGCGCGCGGCCTCCTGACCCAGGCGCTCGAGCTTGTTCTTCTCGTAGGACTCGAAGTTGCCCTCGAACCAGTACCACTTCGCGGAGTTCTCGTCGTCGCCCTCCCAGGCGAGGATGTGGGTCGCGACCCTGTCCAGGAACCACCGGTCGTGGGAGATCACGACGGCGCAGCCGGGGAACTCCAGCAGCGCGTTCTCCAGGGAGCCCAGGGTCTCGACGTCGAGGTCGTTGGTGGGCTCGTCGAGGAGCAGCACGTTGCCGCCCTCCTTGAGGGTCAGCGCCAGGTTGAGGCGGTTGCGCTCGCCTCCCGACAGCACGCCCGTCGGCTTCTGCTGGTCGGGGCCCTTGAACCCGAAGGCGCCGATGTAGGCCCGTGAGGGCATCTCCTGCTGGCCGACCTGGATGTAGTCGAGGCCCTCGCTGACCGACTCCCAGACCGTCTTGGCCGGGTCGAGGTGCTCGCGGCCCTGGTCGACGTAGGAGAGCTTCACGGTCTCGCCGACCTTGACCTCGCCGCTGTCGGGCTGCTCGAACCCGACGATGGTCTTGAACAGCGTGGTCTTGCCGACGCCGTTCGGGCCGATGATGCCGACGATGCCACCACGCGGCAGGTCGAAGCTGAGGTGGTCGATGAGGACGCGGTCGCCGAAGCCCTTGGTGAGGTCCTTGGACTCGATGACGATCGACCCGAGCCGCGGACCGGCCGGGATCTGGATCTCCTCGAAGT
>JAWWOJ010000173.1:0-7647 GCA_033851885.1 Frankiales bacterium
CTGCCACGCCGTCGTGTTCCCCGAGCTGACGCTGACCGGCTACATGCCGGAGGACCTCGTGCTGCGGCGGTCCTTCGTGCACGCCAGCATCGCGACGCTGAACGCCCTGGCGACCCGGCTCGCCGACGAGGGCGCTGGTGACGTCGCTGTCGTCGTCGGCTACTGCGACAAGAGCCACCGTCCGGCGCCGGCCGTCGGCCGCCCGGCCGGCGAGCCGCAGAATGCCGCCGCCCTCGTCTGGCGGGGCCGGGTCATGACCACCTACGCCAAGCACCACCTGCCCAACTACGGGGTGTTCGACGAGTTCCGGTACTTCGTGCGCGGCGATCGCTTCCCCGTCGTGCGGCTGCACGGTGTCGACGTCGGCATCGTCATCTGCGAGGACCTCTGGCAGGAGGGCGGCCCGATCGCGGTGGCCCGGGCCGCCGGGGTCGGCCTCATCCTGTGCCCGAACGCCAGTCCCTACGAGCGGTTCAAGGACGATGTGCGCGGCGCCCTGGTGGCTCGGCGTGCCCTCGAGGCGGGCGCCACGATCGCCTACGTCAACCTCGTCGGCGGCCAGGACGAGCTGGTCTATGACGGCGACTCGCTCGTCGTCGGCCCCGACGGCAGGGTCATCGCCCGCGCCCCCGTCTGGGAGCAGGGCCTGATGGCGGTCGACCTCGACCTGCCCGGCGCGAGCAGCAATGCGGTCGGTGACGTGGACGCGCGTGACGGCACCACCATGCACGTCGACAGGTGCGTGCTCTCGGAGCAGCCGCTGCCCCCGTACTCTCCGCTCCTGCCGGGCATCGCGGCTCCGCTGCCCGAGGAAGCCGAGGTGTGGGGCGCGCTCGTGACAGCGACCCGGGACTACGTCGACAAGAACGGCTTCAAGAGCGTGGTCCTCGGCCTGTCCGGCGGCATCGACAGCGCCGTCGTCGCGGCGATCGCGAGCGACGCCCTCGGCGCCGACCGGGTGCACGTCGTCGGCATGCCGGGCGAGTGGTCCTCCGAGGGGTCGATCGTCGACGCGCACGAGCTGGCGGAGACCCTCGGCCTGCACTGGCAGGTGATCCCGATCGCGCCGATGGTGCAGGCCTACAGCGCGTCGACCGACCTCACGGGCCTCGCGCTGGAGAACCTGCAGGCACGGGTGCGCGGCACCCTGCTGATGGCGCTGTCGAACCAGCACGGCCACCTCGTCCTCACGACCGGCAACAAGAGCGAGCTCGCCACCGGCTTCTCCACCCTGTACGGCGACAGCGCCGGCGGCTTCGCCCCGATCAAGGACGTCCCCAAGACGCTGGTCTGGGCATTGGCGCGCTGGCGCAACACCGTCTCCCCCGCGATCCCGCTCGCAAGCATCGAGAAGCCACCCTCGGCGGAGCTCGCTCCGGGTCAGCTCGACAGCGACCGGCTGCCCGACTATCCGGTGCTGGACGCGCTGCTCGACGCCTACGTCGAGCGCGACCTGGGCCGGGCGGAGCTGATCGCGGCAGGCTTCGACGGCCCGCTCATCGACCGGGTCGTCCGGCTCGTCGACCAGGCCGAGTACAAGCGGCGGCAGTATCCGCCGGGCCCGAAGATCACGCCCCGCGCCTTCGGCCGCGACCGCCGGCTGCCCATCACCAGCCGCTGGCGGGAGTCCCCGCCTTCCCCGCTTCCCTGATGCGAAGGCCGACATCCGGGGGGTCGGGCAGGGTCGGGCAGGGTCAGCGAGTGCGGAGGGTCGCGACGCCGTCGCCCGCGAGGTCGTCGAGGGCGACCTTGCGGCCCGTTGCCGCGAGCAGGAGCGAGAGGGCCGGCCCCTCGACGAGGGGGCCGGTCCCGTGCGACCAGTCGGCGTCGACGGCCTTGAGCGTGAGCCCGGCAACGCGGGTCTTGGTGCCGACGATGAGGTTGCTGCCCTTGTAGAAGTCCAGCGTCTGGACGACGGCGCCGACGGGGTAGTCGTGCCGGATGCCGAGCGGGCGGCGGATGTCCTCGGCGTGGATCACCGTCTCGCCCAGCCACGAGTCCTTCGGGCCGGGGGGTGCCTTGGTCGACGTCTCCACGGCGCGGAAGTCCGCGAGGGTCCGCGCCGGACCGCCGGCCGTCCCCTTGTCGATCTCCTTCTGCGCGAACTTCGTGAAACTGAAGCCCGAAGCGAGCATCTTCCCGAAGAACTTCGGTGGCGTCATAAGGGCGGTGGCCGTCATGTGCGCGAGGACGTCCTGCACCGACCAGCCCGCGTCCAGCGAGGGCGTGGCCCATTCGGCGGCGCTCAGATCGGCGAGGTCGGCCGCCAGTGCGGCGCGCTCGGCATGGACGAGGGGCCAGATGTCTGCCATGCGCGGGATCCTGCCACTCGAACGTGACGCGCAACACAGCGACAACTCGTACGCAGCGGTGGCACGCTTGCGGTGTCCCGGGACATCTGCCTGGAGACGACCACCGGAGGACCTCGTGTCGGACGACCTCAAGACCCTGTACGGCGGTGTCGTGGACCGCCGTGTCACCACCCGCGACCTGCAGGACGCGAAGGCACGTGGCGAGAAGTGGGCGATGCTCACCAGCTACGACATGCTCACCGCACAGCTGTTCGACGAGGCGGGCATCCCCGTGCTGCTCGTCGGTGACAGCGCCGGCAACAACGTCCTCGGCTACGAGACGACTGTCCCGGTCACGATGGACGACATGATCCCGCTGGTGCGCGGGGTCGTCCGCGGCACCACGCGTCCGCTGGTCGTCGCCGACCTGCCGTTCGGCAGCTATCAGGAGTCGCCCGCCCAGGCGCTGCGCAACTCTGTCCAGTTCCTGCAGATCGGTGCGCAGGCCGTGAAGCTCGAGGGTGGCCGCCGGGTGGTCCCGCAGGTCCAGCTGCTCACGGACTCCGGCATCCCCGTCATGGGTCACCTGGGGCTCACGCCGCAGAGCGTCAACGCGATCGGCTACAAGGTGCAGGGGCGTGGCGAAGCCGGCCACCAGCTCCTCGACGACGCCCTCGCACTGCAGGAGGCAGGAGCGTTCGCGATCGTGCTCGAGGTGGTTCCGGCAGACCTGGCGGAGCGCGTCACCAAGGAGCTCGACATCCCGACCATCGGCATCGGCGCCGGCTCCGGCACCGATGCCCAGGTGCTCGTCTGGACCGACATGGCCGGCCTCACACCCAAGGGCCTGAAGCTGGCCAAGCAGTACGCCGACCTGCGCACCGTCCTCGGCGACGCCGTCCGTGCCTACGCCGACGAGGTCCGCGAGGGCCAGTTCCCCGGCCCGGAGCACTCCTTCTCCTGACCCCGCTCGCCCGGGCTACTGGAGCTGTCGGGTGAGGACGTCGCGGGCCTCGGCCAGCGACGGCCCGTACCACGTGAGGTGCCGCCCGCTCACGCACCTGCTCGGCGTGCTGAAGCACTCCGGCCCGTCCGCCGGCGAGAAGGCATAGGGCTCGTCGGGCAGCACCACCAGCTGGTACGGCGGAAGGGCGTCGAGCTCGACCTTCGGGTAGCGCTCCTCGTGGTCGGCGAGCACGTTGTCGATCCCGAGCCGCTCGAGGACGTCGCCGGTGAAGGTGCCGGACCCGACCGCCATCCAGGGGCGGCGCCAGATCGGCACGACCGCGGTGCGGCGTGGCCCCGACCAGGGCAAGGCCCACTGCTCCTCCGACGTCGTCAGCCAGCCGGGCTTGTCGAGGCCGCAGGCATCAAGCATCCGGGCGAGACTGACCAGCGCCTCCGGAACGGTCCGCGGGTAGGTCACCCAGACGGCGACACCCGCCTGGCGCAGCGCCTCGAGGTCCTCCGCCCTGTTCTCCTCGGCGTTGGCGAGCACAAGGTCCGGACGGAGCGCCACGACCCTGTCGACGTCCGGGTTCTTGGTACCGCGGACCCGCTCGACGTCGAGGTCCGCCGGGTGCGAGCACCAGTCGGTGGCCCCGACCAGCAGGTCACTGGCGGCCACCGACTCCGTGAGGGAGGGCACGAGCGAGACCACCCGGCGGACGGTCGAGGGCAGCTCGACCGCCGTACCCAGGTCGTCCCTAGACGTCGGTGACCCGCAGGCCAGCGTGCGCCTGGTAGCGGCGGTTGACGCTGATGAGGTTGGCCGTCAGCGCCTCGACCTGGTGGGCGTTGCGAAGGCGACCGGCATAGATGCCGCGCATGCCGGTGATCCGGCCGACGAGGGCCTGCACCAGGTCGGTGGCCTCGCGGTCGTCGCCGAGGACGAGCACGTCGGTGTCCATCGAGGGCACGTCCTCGTCGAGCAGCAGCACCGCGCTGACGTGGTGGAAGGCGGCGACGACCCGGCTCTCGGGGAGCACCAGAGCGGCCTGCTCGGCGGCGCTGCCCTCCTCGACCTCCAGTGCGAAGGCGCCCTGCTTGTCGAAGCCGAGCGGGTTCACGCAGTCGACGACGACCTTGCCGACCAGGATCGGCGCGAGCTCTTGGAGCAGCTCCTTGTGCCCCTCCCAGGGCACCGCGCAGATCACCACGTCCGCCTTCGCGGCGGCGTCGGAGTTGGCGGCTCCGCTGACGGTGCCGGGCAGGCCCTCAGCTGCCGCCTGGGCGCGCTCCGTCGAACGCGAACCCAGCACCACGTCGTGCCCGGCGAGCGCGAACCGCCTGGCCAGGCCGCGGCCCTGCTCGCCGGTTCCTCCGAGCACGGCGAGGACGGCAGATTCGGGGGCAGGAAGATCACTCATGGGGAAGGAGTCTGCCAAGGCGTGTCGAAGACCTCCGCAGCGGCTCAATCGGCGGCTCGTCAGGGCATGGAACACTCGTACGCAAGATCGCTGGACCCGGGAGGCAGGAGAAGTCCTGTCCCGCGGCGAAAGAGGTCGATACGCACCAATTCGGACAGGAGCATCGGGATGACCGAGCAGCAGGGACGGCATCGTCGCCTCCTCCGGCTGCAGCGTTCCGCCGCACTGCCCGAGGACCGCCGCGAGACCGCCGCCAGCGTCCTTCCGGACGTGCCGCGCGTCGGTGCCCTGGACGCACTGCTCCGCGAGGTCGACAGCCTGCGGCTGACCCTCGAGACCGACCTGACCCTCGCCGCTGCCGCGGTCGAGAACGGCGCTCCCCAGGTCGCCGTCGACATCATCGACAGCGACCGCGACGGCCTTGGGGCCTTCGAGCGGCGCGCGCTCGGGCACGTCGCCGACCTCGCCGGCCCGCGCCGCCGGCGGATCCGGGTGCCCGCCGCACCGTTCGTGGCCGCCGCCGCCGTCGCCGGCTTCCTGATCGGCGTGGTGCCACACCTCGGCCAGCCCACGCAGACCGACGCCACCAACGCGAGCCAGACGTCGGCGACCGACAGCTACAACAAGCTCGTGACCGCGACGCAGCTGGGCGAGTCCATCCAGGCGGTCGCTGCGGCCAACACCCTGCATGCCCAGCTGCTGGCCGTCGTGGCGCAGGCCCAGAGCAACCCCGGTGCCGCCCTGTCGGCGCTGCAGCTGCTCACCTCCGAGCAGAACCTGCTTGCCAGCGTCGGCACGGCGTCCCCGGCGCTCGCGCGGGCGCTGGCCGCGTCCCAGCTGCTCAGCAGCCAGATCCGGCAGGCCCTGACGCCCACGGTGCGCACGAGCGTCAGCTCCCCACCCGCCGCGCACGTGGTCGTCCCGCCCTCCCCGCGACCCACGCAGAGCCCGTCGGCCAAGCCGTCGCCGAAGCCCTCCAGTTCGGCCACGCCGCGGCCGGCGAGTTCGTCGCGGCCGTCGCCGTCCAGCTCGCCCTCGAGCGGTTCCGGCCTGCCAGGAGCCCCCGGCTTCAGCTAACCGCTGCTGCACCACCGGGACGTCCCGTCACTCCAGCGCGAAGCGCACTGACCTCGTCCCAGGATCGGCCTGCGTCAGTCGGACCCGGACCGCCTTGCCGAGCGGCGGGTCCTCCGCGTCGAGCTTGCCGCGCACCGCAGGGTCGATGAGCTGCACGGTGCCGCCCCGGTGGTTGGCGTCGACGACCACGCCCTGGAAGCTCTCGCCCACCCGCCGTCGCAGTACCAGGGCCTCCGCGAGGTCGACGATGGCCCGGTCCAGGGCATGCGCCCGGTGGTCGGCCGCCGCCATCTCCGCGGGCAGCTGCGGCAGGGCTTGCCGCGCCCAGGCCGGCACCTCGACTCCTGCGCTGAGGGCAACGCACACCTCACCGACGTACCGGTCGGCAAGTCGTCGCAACGGAGCGGTGCAGTGGGCGTACGTCGCGGCGACCGCGCTGTGCTGGGTCTGCTCCGGCGGGCTCCCGTCGAAGGCGGTGTAGCCCGCGCCGCGCAGGAGCCTGGTTGCGAGGGTGAGCAGGGCGGCGTTCGCCGGGATGCCCGGGTCCAGCGCACTGAGCACGGCGCCGTACGGCTGACCCTGCCGCCAGCTGACGCCGAGCGCCATCGCGCTGCGCCGCAGGCTGTCGACGGCGTCCTGCGGCGGGGGCGGCAGGGTACGCAGCAGACCGACCCCGCCAGCGAGCATGACCTGAGCCGCCGCCATGCCGGTGAGCAGGCTGATCTGCGCATTCCACTGCTCGCACGGCAGCGGCGCGCGGTAGGACAGCGAGCCGTCGGCATCGACCACCTGCTCCGGGGTGGCCAGGTCGACGGCGCCGCGTTGCCTCGCGAGTGCCAGTCGCTTGAGCCCAATCTCCTTGAGCAGCAGCAGATCTGGCGTCGCGGTGCCGCCATCGATGTCCTGCTGCACACCGGCATAGTCGAGCTTGCGACGGCTACGGACCTGCGCCCGCGCGACGTGCGTGCCGATCAGCACGCCGTCGTGGTCGAGCTGCAGCTCCCACACGAGTGCCGGCCGGGTCTGGTCAGCGAGCAGGCTCGCCCGGTTCTCGCTGAGCACGGGTGGGTGCAGCGGCGCTCGCTGGTCTGGTCCGTACAGGGTCTCGCCGCGCCGGTGTGCCTCGACATCGACGGCCCCACCCGGCTTGACGAACGCCGCCACGTCGGCGATCGCGTAGAGCACCTGATAGCCGGCGGTCGTCGTCGACAACGCCATCGCCTGGTCGAGGTCGGTGCTCCCCGGCGGGTCGATGGTCAGGAAGGGTACGTCGGTGCGGTCCGCCAGCGGCATCGCCGGCCTCGCCGCTTCGGCCTCCCGCAGCACCTCCGGCGGGAACGCCCCCGGGACACCGAGCTCCTCGCGGAGGGCTTCCCACCCGGGTGTCGCGGCGGGAAGGTGGACGCGGGGGCTCGGCACGGTCCGACTCTAGAGTCGCAGCGTGCGAGCAGTTCTGTACGACAGCTTCGGCGGGCCGCTCTCGGTGCGGCACGTCGCCGACCCGTCAGTACCCGCCGGCGGAGTGCTCGTGCGGGTCGAGGCCACCGGCGTCTGCCGCAGCGACTGGCACGGCTGGCAGGGGCACGACGCCGACATCACCTCGCTCCCCCATGTCCCCGGCCACGAGCTCGCGGGCACCGTGGCCGCCCTCGGTT
Organism: Frankiales bacterium; assembly: GCA_033851885.1. Classification (GTDB taxonomy): domain Bacteria; phylum Actinomycetota; class Actinomycetes; order Mycobacteriales; family SCTD01; genus RYN-111. The sequence goes on from JAWWOJ010000173.1 coordinate 7,393, forward strand.
CGGGGGTCGCCAGGTGGTCGGTCGGCGACCGGGTGACGGTGCCGTTCGTGAACGCCTGCGGGGCGTGCGACGTCTGCGTGGAAGGGAACGGACAGGTGTGCCCGAGGCAGACGCAGCCGGGCTTCACGCACTGGGGATCGTTCGCTGAGCTCGTCGCGCTGCATGCCGCCGACGTGAACCTGGTCGCCGTCCCGGACGGGATGTCGATGGCGACAGCCGCCTCCCTCGGCTGCCGGTTCGCCACCGCGTTCCGCG
>JAWWOJ010000285.1:0-10622 GCA_033851885.1 Frankiales bacterium
GCGTCGTGGTCCTGGTCGTCACGGCCTTCCTCGTGAACAGCATCCCCGCCAAGGAGGCCTTCGCGCCGCCGTACACGGGAAAGTCGATCGCAGGTCCCTACACCGTCGCCGTCGACATCTATCCGGCTCGCAAGGGCGTCAACGGGCTGCACGTCTACACCGTCCTGACCAGCAGCGGGCTCACGAAGACCGTCGCCGAGGTCAGCGGCTTCCTTCAGAAGAAGGGCAGCACGGACCAGATCACGGTCGCGCCGCCCCTGAAGTCGATCGGCCACTACGAGGACCTGAATCTGGTGATCCCGTCGAAGGGGACCTACGTCATCGACCTTCAGATCCGGGTCGACGACCTCGACAGCTACGAGACGAAGCAGACCTTCACCATCAAGTAGCTCAGCTCGCCAGTCGCTCCAGGGCCTCGCGGAAGTGCGGGCCGTGGCGCAGGTGCTCCGGCAGCGCGAGCAGGCTGGTGCGCAAGGCGATCCCGGCCGCCGTCGCACCGACGTCGGTCGTCGGGAGGCCGGGCAGCCGGTACATCCGCCGGGCCCACCGCGGCAGCATCGCGACCGAGATGCCGGCGATGCCCAGCCAGGCGGGCTTGAGGGTCCGGAGCCGTCCGGTCAGCGGCGGGGACAGCACGAAGCGCGCGGCCTCCCGCGCCGCGGGCGTGGCGTGCAGCTCGGGGCGCATGGTGCGGAAGTACTCCGCCATCGCCTCGCGGGTCGTCGGTGCCGTCTCGAGCCCGACCAGCCGGGCATTGGCCACCTGCTCGAGGTAGTACTGGTCCTTCTCCTCGCCGGAGAGCCGGAGACCGCACCGGGTCACGGTGGTGAGGAACGACTCGACCTCGGTGCAGTGCACCCACAAGAGCAGATGCGGGTCGTCGAGGCCCAGCCTGTGGTGGATGCCTCGGACCCGGGCACCGGCGCGCTCGGCCTCGGCGGTGCTGCCGAACGTCGTGACGCCGACGTACTCGGCCGTCCGGTGCAGCCGCCCCCACGGGTCGTCGCGGAAGCCGGAGCTGCCGGCCACCCCGGCCATCGCGTCGGGCTGCAGGGCCTGCAGCAGCAGTGCGCGGGGACCCGCCAGCGCCATCACCGGGTCGCCGTGGACCCGCCAGGTCACCGAGTCGGGACCGTAGAGCCCGGGATCCGCCATCTTCTCGCCCACTTCCCTTCTCTTGTGGTGGTTCTCGGCCGGGGCCGAAGGTGGTCGTGAGCGTGGCGACCCTGTGATGACCTACCCGGGAGCAGCACCAGCGGAGGGAAGTGGGGTCAGGAAGGCGAGGAGGGCGGCGAGGGTCGCTTCGGGTTGCTCGGCGGCGGGGGAGTGCCAGGCCCCCGCGATGACCGCGGTCTCGCAGCCGAGCCGCCCGGCCATCTGGGACTGCTGAGCCGGGCTCCAGGCGTCGTCGCGCTCGCCGTAGACGACGAGGCAGCGGATCCCGGTGGCGCGCAACTCCTCCACCCGGTCGGGCTCCGAGGTGAGAGCGGCGGCGGTGCCGAGCAGTCCGGCCGGGGTGTTGCCGAGCATCCGGGCGCGCAGGAAGTCCTGGACCTCGGCGGTGACCGCAGGCTTGTCGGGGTGCGGTGGCAGCTGCAGCGCCGCGTCCCAGACCGCCTCGAGACCGCCGTCGAGCAGGATCGCGCGCATGAACGGCATCACGTCTGCGCGGGCGCCCGTGAGACCCGCGGGACCGGAGCCCATCAGCACGAACGACCTGAACGCCGACGGCTCCTGCAGCACGGCGGCGCGTCCCACGAGTCCGCCGAAGCTGTGACCGACCAGGTGCACGGGACCCTCGCCGAGGGCTTTGACGACCTGGATCAGGTCGGCACCGAGGACCTCGGTCGTGTAGGCGGCCTCGTCGTCGGGGCCGTCGGACTCGTGCTGCCCTCGCTGGTCCAGGGCGACGACGTGGAAGCCGGCGTCCGCAAGCGGCTTCACGAGCAGCCGGAAGTCCTCCTTGCTGCCCGTGAACCCGGGCACCATCAGGACGGTCCCGCGCTCAGCGGTACCGGCATCGAGGATGGCGAGGGGTCCGCCCGGGATGTCGACGGTGGTCCGCCGGACGCCCTCGGGCAAGGGACTGTTGTCGACCGCGCTCATGCACCCAGCCTATGCAGCACGACGTCACCAGCGGGCAGGTCCAGTGTCATGTAGGTGCAGTGCGGCTGCCGCCGGCGGTCCGTCGGGGACCCGGGGTTGAGGAGCCGCATGCCGTCGGGTGTCACCGTGTCCCACGGGATGTGGGAGTGCCCGAAGACGAGGACGTCAGCGTCGTGCAGCGCGTCCATCCGTACCTCGCGCCCCTTCGCGTCACCGGTTTCGTGGACCACCGCCACCCGGACGCCCTCGATCGTGCGACGGGCGACCTCGGGAAGGCGCGAGCGCAGCTCCGGCCCGTCGTTGTTGCCCCAGCAGCCCAGGACCTCGGCCCGTGCCTCGAGCGCGTCGAGGAGGTCGGTCGTCACCCAGTCGCCGGCGTGCAGAACGAGGTCCGCCGCGTCGACCGCCGACCAGACCTCGGCGGGCAGCGCCTTCGCCCGACGGGGCAGGTGGGTGTCCGCGAGCAGCAGCAGCCTCACGACACCCAGGCTGTCAGAGCGCGTCCAGGACCTCCCTGAGCGGGGTACCCGGCAGCACCATGTCGGTCAGGCCATCGACGCGACCGCAGTCGACGCAGCGGGCGCCGAGCACCACCCATTCGACATGGTCACCGTCCGGCATGGCGAGCCCTGCGGCGACCTCCGCGATCGACTGGCCGCATGTACCGCAGCTCCACATGCGCGGGAAGCTCCAGCGGTCCTCGGAGTCGAGCACCCACACGTTGGCCGCGCACTGCAGGCAGCGGCGGCGGGCGACGCCGGTGGCAGGGTCGGCCTCGATGTAGGTCCAGGTGGGCCTTTCGTCGCCGTGGTTGCCGCAGGCGAGCACGGTGGTCTCATGCACCTTGGCAGACCCCTCGAGCGTTCTGAGGAAGGCCCGCAGGTCCTCTGAGTCCTCGCCCGTCCGCACTCCACCGACCAGTCGCAGCACCATGCTTCCTGCTTCGGCGCGGCGCGACGTCGGGCTTGAGCCGATCAGCCCTCGGAGCTGCCGCCGCCACCACGACCACGGCCACCCCGCCGGCGGCGGCGACGAGGGGCGTCGCCCTCAGCTGCGGAGCCGCCCTCGCCGCTGTCGGAGTCGCTGAACGCCGGCGCCGCACCGACGGCGGCGCCGCTGCCTCGGGTGCGCTGGCGGGGAGCGCCGGTGCGCTTGGGCAGCGTGGGGGCGTCCGGGCCGTCCGCGGTACCGACGGCGTCAGGGGTACGGCGGGACGGCGCGGCCTTGCGCGGCTTGCGCCCGGTCTCGCCGACGTCCTCGAGCTCCTCGGCCTCCAAGCCGACGCGGGTCCGCGCGGCGCGCGGCAGCCGGCCGGTGGTGCCGACCGGGATGTGGAGGTCGTCGTACAGGTGCTTGGACGACGAATAGGTCTCCAGCGGCTCCGGGAAGGGCAGGTTGAGGTCCTTGTTGATGAGGCCCCACTTGGGCATGTCGTCCCAGTCGACGAACGTGATCGCCACGCCCTTGGCGCCCGCACGGCCCGTACGGCCGATGCGGTGCAGGAACGTACGCTCCTCGTCGGGGCACTGGTAGTTGATGACGTGCGTGACGTCCTGCACGTCGATGCCGCGGGCCGCGACATCGGTCGCGACGAGAACGTCGATCTTGCCGCTGCGGAACGCTCGCAGCGCCTGCTCGCGAGCGCCCTGGCCGAGGTCACCGTGCACGGCGGCGGCCGCGAAGCCGCGGTCGTTCATGTCCTCCGCGACCTTGTCGCAGGTGCGCTTGGTCCGGCAGAAGACCATGGTCAGTCCGCGGCCCTCGGCCTGCAGGATGCGCGCGAGCATCTCGCCCTTGTCCATCGCGTGGCAGCGGTAGACGAAGATCTCGGTGTCGGGCACGGTGCGGCCCTCGTCGACCTCCTCGGCGCGGATGTGCGTCGGCTGGCGCATGAAGCGGCGGGCGAGCGCTACGACCGGCGACGGCATGGTCGCGCTGAACAGCATCGTCTGGCGCTCGTCGGGCGTGAGGTCGAGGATGCGTTCGACGTCGGGGAGGAAGCCGAGGTCGAGCATCTCGTCGGCCTCGTCGAGGACGAGCATCTCGACCTGGCCCAGGTTCAGGTGGCCCTGGCGGGCCAGGTCGAGCAGTCGGCCGGGGGTGCCGACGACGATCTCGACGCCCCTCTTGAGGGACTCGACCTGCGGCTCGAAGGCCCGGCCGCCGTAGATGCTCTGGACCCGGATCCCGCGGGTCCTGCCGGCGATCTCGAGGTCGCTGGCGACCTGGACGCACAGCTCGCGGGTGGGGACGACGACGAGCCCCTGCGGGACGCCGTTGCTGCCCTCCTCCTTGCTCTTGACGTTCTGCAGCATCGGCACGCCGAAGCCCAGCGTCTTGCCGGTGCCGGTGCGGGCCTGGCCGATGAGGTCGTGCTTGCCCATCGCGATCTGCAGCGTCATCTTCTGGATCGGGAAGGGCTGCGTGATGCCGACGGCGGCGAGCGCCTCGACTGTCTCCGGGCGCGCGCCGAGCGCGGCGAAACCGTTCTCTTCTGACATGGATTTCCTCTACCTGGCTGGCGTGCCGACCGCCGGTCGTGAAGCGCAGCTCCGGAAGGGCGCGCGTCCCAGGTGAGGGTCAACACTCGTGTCTGTGCGACCCAGCCTACCTTTTGGGGCATGGATGCCGCTGTCATCGACCTGCTGGGCGTGCTTGCGTACGGCGAGTTGATCGCCTTCGAGCGACTCGCGACCGATGCGCGGCTCGCGCCGACCGTGGAGGACAAGGTCGCCCTCGGCACCATGGCCAATGTCGAGTTCGTGCACTTCCAGAAGCTGACGGCCTTCCTGCGGGCTCGGGGCGTGGACCCGTTCGAGGCGATGGCGCCGTTCGTCGAGCCCCTCGACAGCTTCCACGACTCGACCCAGCCGTCCGACTGGTACGAGGGCCTCATCAAGGCCTACGTCGGGGACGGGATGGCGACCGACTTCTACCGCGAGGTCGCGACCTACGTGAAGGACGACGAGACCCGCGCCCTCATCGAATCATCCCTCGCCGACACCGGTCAGGCGTCGTTCGCGGTGGCGAAGGTGAAGGAGATCATCGCCGAGGAGCCCTCGGTCGGTGGGCGGCTCGCGTTGTGGGCACGTCGGCTGGTCGGGGAGGCGCTGATCCAGGCGCAGCAGGTCGCTGTGGAGCGCGACGCGCTGCTCGAGCTGCTCGTCGGCTCGGGGGATCTGGCCGGCATCTCGCGGCTGCTCACGTCCATCACGAACAAGCACACCGAGCGGATGCAGTCCCTCGGCCTCGAGGCCTGAGCCGGTTTACATGGCGCCGAAGCCGACCTTGCGGGTCTCGGACTCGGCGATCTCGACGTAGGCCAGCTTGTCGGCGGGCACCAGCACCCGCCGGCCCTTCTCGTCCTGCAGCGTCAGCACCCCGAGGTCGGCCTTGAGGGCGTCGGCCACGGCCTTCGCGACCTCGTCGGGGCTCTGTCCGCTCTCGAGCACCAGCTCGCGTGGCGCGAACTGCACGCCGATCTTGACCTCCACCGCAGAGCCTCCATCGTGAGTCGTTGCTGCGAGGCTAACCGAGGGGTCGGGCCCGGCGGGCCGCTGTCAGCCGAGGGCAGAACCCCGACTGCCCGTGATCAACAGGGCGTCGGTGGTCCGACCCAGCGGCGCGTCGCCCCGCCGATCGCCTGTTGATCACCAGAGGCGGGGCTACGGGTGCAGCGGCGCGCCGGAGATGCCGCGCCAGGCGAGCGTCACGAGCAGCTCGACGGCGCGCCGCTTCTCGAGACGGTCGGCCGACGACAGCCACCAGCGGGCGCCGACCTCGGCCAGGCCGGTCAGGCCGACCGACAGCAGCCGGGCCTCGTCCTGCGGGAGCCCGGTGTCGTGCGCGATGACCTCGGTGATCGCCTCGACGCAGTCGGCGGTCATCCGCTCGACCCGCTCGCGGACGGTGGGGTCGTTGCGCAGGTCGCTCTCGAAGACCAGGCGGAACCCCTCGCCGTCGCCGTCGACGAAGTCGAAGTAGGCCTCGATGGAGGCGGCGACGCGCTTTTGGTTGTCCGTCGTGGAGTCGAGCGCGACGCGGACCCGCTGGGTGAGGGCCGCGGCGTGCTCCTCGAGCAGTGCGAGGTAGAGCTCGAGCTTGCCCGGGAAGTGCTGGTACAGCACGGGTTTGGAGACGCCGGCGCGCTCGGCGATGTCGTCCATCGCGGCGGCGTGGTAGCCCTGCGCCACGAAGATCTCCTGCGCCGCGCCGAGCAGCTGCTTGCGCCGGGCGGGCCGGGGCAGCCGCTGCCCGCGGGCAGGCACCTCGCTGGCGGTCATGCCCGCGAGCCTAGACGGCACCGAGACGACACCTAGACGACTGAGGCGTCCTGACCGGCGAGCTCCCGCGATCCGTGCCGGGTGCGCCGGGCATCGAGGACGCGGTCGGGGTTGCGGCGGAGGTACTCACCCTCGAGCTCGCCCATCCGCCAGGTGTGGAAGGCCAGAGCGTCGTCGCTGCCGTGCAGGAAGGTGTCGTTGCGCGTCTCGTGCAGGTGCAGCAGCTCGCGTTCGAGCGCCTCGTCGGTCAGGGCGGGCGGGGGGACACCGGTCACGAGAACACCTCCGGGTCCGAGGGAACACCCGCAGGTCGGTTACAGCAAGGGCTCGAAGAGGTCGCCCAGCTCCTCCACGCGAAAGAGCACGTCCTCGCTGAGGAACACCAGGTCCGATGCCGATGAGCACGAGCCCACCTCCTCCCAGGTCACGGGCGTCGACACCGACGGCTCGTGCCGGGCGCGCAGCGAGTAGACCGTGACGGTCGTCTTGGCCCCGTTGTTCTGCGACCAGTCGACGAACACTTTCCCCGGGCGTACGGCCTTGGTCATCCTCGAGACCACCAGCTCCGGGTGCTTGTCCTCCAAGGCCTCGGCGACCTTCCGGGCGTACTCGGAGGTGTCCCGCACCGGAGCGCGGGCCACCAGCTGCATCCCCTTGTTGCCCGACGTCTTCGGGTACAACTCGAGGTCGAGCTCGTCGCGCAGCAGCTCCGCGACCCGGCAGCACTCGACGACGGTCGCCGGCGCTCCTGGGTCGAGGTCGAACACCAGCAGGTCGGGGGTCTTGCGGCCGACCTTCCACTGGTGGGTGTGCAGTTCCAGCGCCGCGAGGTTGGCGGTCCAGACCAGGGTGGCCAGGTCGTCACAGACCACGTACTCGATCGTCTCGCGGTTCTTCGTCGATCCCGGCGACGGCAGCGTCACGGTGCGTACCCACGGCGGCGTCCCCTGCGGCCGGTTCTTCTCGAAGAACATCGGGCCCTCGGTGCCGTTCGGATAGCGCTTGCGCGTCAGCGCCCGCTGCGCCAGGTGCGGGAGCAGCACCGGCGCGATGCGCGAGTAGTAGTCGATGACCTGCCCCTTGGTGAACCCACTGGGATAGAGCACCTTCTCGAGGTTCGTCAGCTTGAGCGTCCGTCCCTCGACGTCGACCAGCACCTCACTGGGGCTCACGTCGCACCTCCCGCGGGTCGAGGTCGTCCCGGAACCCCTTGAACGACGGGTGCCTCAGCTTGCCGTCCGAGGTCCAGGCGGTGAGCTCGACGTCGACGACGAGCTCCGGCTCGACCCAGTGCGCCAGCCGCGCCTCCTCGGGTGGCACGGGCACGTCGTACGGCGAGGTCGGCCGCGCCAGCGCCTCGAGCCGCTTCGCGGTGCTGCGCAGGGTCGCTGCGCTGAACCCGGTTCCGACGCGACCGCAGAAGACCAGGCCGTCCGGACCGTGGACGCCGAGCAGCAGGGCACCCAGCTGCCCCGACCGCCCGCCCTCACCCTCGCGCCAGCCGCCCACGACAGCCGACTGCCGGTGCACGTGCTTGACCTTGACCCACGCGTCGGTGCGCCGTCCCGGCTGGTACGTCGAGTCGCGCCGCTTCGCGACCAGCCCCTCGAGCCCCTGCGCGCGGGTCATCTCCATGAGGAGGGCACCGTCGCCGTGGAACCGCTCGGGTGCGTCGGGCACGAGGTCCTCGAGCACGGCTCGCCGGTCCTCGTACGAATGTGACAGCAGCGATGAGTCCTGGACGTGCAGGACGTCGAACGGGAGGAAGGCCACCGGAGTGGCCGCGACGAGGGCTGCGGAGGGGGAGCGCACATGCATGCGGTTCTGGAGCAGACCGAAGTCGGGGCGGCCGTCGCGGAACGCCACGAGCTCGCCGTCGAGCAGCACGTCCGGAAGTCTGCTCAGGCTGCGCAGCTCCGGGTAGCCGCCGGTCACGTCGTTGCCGTTACGGCTGGTGGCCCGCACCGCACCGTCCTCGACGGCGACGAGGGCCCGCACGCCGTCCCACTTGACCTCGTAGGCCCACGAGTCGCCGCTCGGCAGCGGTCCGGTCGACGCCAGCATCGGCGACAGGCCATGGGGGAGCACGGACCCATCCTGCCAACCCGACGGGGGGCGCGGGACGTGTCCGGTCTGCCCTACCTTCAGGACCATCGGCCGGGGCGGGTGTGTGGACCCGTCCCGGCCGCTCCGCCTAGCGTGATCGTTCCGGCACACGGGTAGGAGCGCAGCTATGAGGTCCATCTGGAAGGGCGCGATCAGCTTCGGGTTGGTGACCATCCCGGTGAAGCTCTACAGCGCCACCGAGCAGAAGGACGTCACCTTCCACCAGGTGCGGCGCTCGGACGGCAGCCGCATCAAGTACAAGCGGGTGGCCGCCTCCGACGGCGAGGAGGTTGCCTACGGCGACATCGCCAAGGGCTTCGAGCTGCCGAGCGGCGAGACGGTGGTCCTCACCGACGACGACTTCAAGGACCTGCCGCTGAGCACCAACAAGGCGATCGACGTCCTCACGTTCGTGCCGCTCGAGGAGGTCGACCCGATCTACTTCGAGAAGAGCTACTACCTCGAGCCGGAGAAGACCGGGACGAAGCCGTATGTGCTGCTGCGCGAGGCCCTCGAGGAGTCCGGCAAGGTCGCGATCGTCAAGGTGGCGCTGCGCAGCCGCGAGTCGCTGGCGACGCTGCGGGTCCGGGACGGCGTGTTCGTGCTGGAGACGATGCTGTGGCCCGATGAGGTGCGCGCCCCCGACTTCGCCTTCCTCGACGAGGACGTCGACGTGCGGCCGCAGGAGCTCGCGATGGCCGGTTCGCTCATCGAGACCCTCTCGGGCGAGTTCGACCCGAGCCAGTACTCCGACTCCTACCGCGACGCGCTGCAGTCGGTCATCGACGCCAAGGTCGAGGGCCGCGAGGTGGTGCAGCCGGAGGAGGCCCAGCCGAGCACGGGTACCGTCGTCGACCTGATGGCGGCCCTGCGGGCGAGCGTCGAGGCGGCCAAGAAGGGCGCGACCGCCACCGGCAAGCCGGTGGCCAAGAAGGCCTCCTCGACAGCTTCCTCGACGGCCGAGCCGGCGAAGAAGGCGGCGGCGAAGAAGGCGCCCGCCAAGAAGGTGGGGGCGAAGAAGACCCCAGCACGCAAGTCCGCCTGAACCCGGACAAGTCAGATTGATCTGTCCTCGAAGTTAGCCCGATTGGATGCACGAGAGGTCCGCTTCCCCCTACCGTTCGGCCCTCTTGGGGACAGGTGGTACGGGCGATGCTGAAAAGGACGCAGACTGCGTCGCACGTCGCCGACCTGGAGCACCCGTGAGCGTGATGGACAACAGCGAGCTCATCGCTGCTCTCCGCGCCGTCCCGGGTGTCAGTGACGCCGACGTCACGCCGGACGCCGAGGGTGGCCTGGGCACGCTGCGCCTGGACCTCGAGGAGGGCGTCGACGAGGCCGCTGTCGCGAGCTCCGTCGGCCGCCTGCTGCGCGAGCAGTTCGGGCTCGGCGTCGACGCCGACCGGGTGCAGGTCGTCGAGGACGCCGTGGTGGACCACACGCCGCTGCCGACCCTGCCGGAGCAGCGCTCCGCTGCCCGGCCGTCCATCGCCCGGATGCATCTCGTCAGCTCCGGCCTCGACGTGACCGCCAGCGTGACCCTGTCCTCCGGCGAGGCGCATGCGACGGGCGAGGCGCGCGGCGCTGCCTCGCAGACGGGCGTGCACCGGGCCGTCGCCACGGCGACGCTGCGTGCCGTCGAGCAGCTCGTCGAGGGCCAGGTGCGCTTCGAACTCGACCACCTCGAGGTCACTCCGATGGGCAACGAGCGCACCGTCGTGGTGGCACTCACGCTGCTGACCGGCCGTGGAGCCGAGCGCCTGACGGGCGCAGCCGGGGTCCGCGAGGACGTCCGCCAGGCCGTCATCCGCGCCACCCTCGACGCCCTGAACCGGCGCCTGGAGATGCTGCTCACCGAGGTGTGAGAGCGTCCGTCGGGTGACGGTGCTCCTGCAGGGCGGTGGTGAGTTCTCACCCGGCTGCCGGGCCATGGACCGACGCCTGCTCGAGCTCGTGGACGGGCCCGTGGTCGTCACCGCGCTGGCCGGTGCGCCCGGTCGCGAGTACCGCACGGCCACCGACCACGGCGTCGCGCACTTCCGGGCCTGCGGCGCCACCGACGTGACCGGAGCACCCGATGTGCGCGAGGACAGTGCCGGTGCGCTCGAGGCGCTGCAGCGGGCCCGG
>JAWWOJ010000383.1:0-3143 GCA_033851885.1 Frankiales bacterium
AACGCCACCAGCTTGGACCGGACGACGTTGACGCTGTAGGCCGTGGCCCCGCGCTCGTTCTCGCGCGTGGCCAGGACCACCCGGCCGATGCGGGACCGTCGGAAGTTCGCGGCCAGCCAGACCACGAGGACGAGCGACGCGAGGCAGAAGTAGTAGAACGTCAGCCGTCCGTCGAGGTCGAACCGTCGCAGCAGGACGGGTCGGACCAGACGTGACGGGGTGAGCTCGGGGAAGTTCCCGGCGTTGAGCAGGTAGGTGCTGACCGGCACGCCGAACGCCAGGGTGGTGACGGCGAGGAAGGGACCGGGGATCCGCAGCGCCGGCAGGCCGATCACGGCGGCCAGCGCCCCGGTCACGACCGTGGCGGCGGCAAGCGAGAGGAACAGGTCGGTGTTGTGCTGTGTCAGGAGATAGGCCGTGACCGAGGCGCCGACACCGGCGAACGCGAACTGCCCGAGGCTGATCTGCCCTGCCCACCCGGTGAGCACCACCAAGGAGACCCCGAGCACGCCGAAGATCGCGAAGTAGGCGAACAGCGTCAGGTTCGGGGCGGACAGGAACATCGGCCAGATCCCGGCGATCAGGATGAGTGCCGCGACCCCGAGCACCCGCGCTGCCCGCAGCTCGGGCAGGGCCGCGACAGCCTTGCTGAGCGGACGGATCTCCTGCACGGCCACGAACCCGCCGAGTCCCGCGTCATCGCTGCGCGAGTAGCGGCGGCGCTGCAGCAGCAGGGCCACCAGGATGACGGCGAACAGCCCCACATCGACGGTCGACGACCGGGGGTAGTTCCAGAGCACCACCTGCTGGAAGACGCCGAGGCCCAGCGCGGCGGCCAACGTCACAGGCAGGCTTTCCATGCGACCGACGACGGCCGCGGCCAACGGCGTGAGGAGGACCACGGGGCCGGCGATCACGCCGACGTTGGGGCCGACGATGGGTGCGGAGAGAAGCGCTCCCAGCCCGGACAGCGCGGCGGCCAGCACCCAGGTGACGCGTGACAGCCGACGGACCGGGATGCCGAGCAGGAGTGCGCGCTCCTGGGAGTCGGCAGCGGCACGCACGGCGATGCCGGTGTCGCTCTTGGACAGGAACGCGGCCAGCGCGAGCAGCACCAGCGGCACCGCCGCGAGCGCGATCACGTGGTTGCCGTTGAAGACCAGCGGCCCGATCCGGAACGACACCTCGAACGGCGTCCGGAACGTCGACAGCGGGCCGAGGCTGGGCGACAGGGAGGGCAGCCCCAGCTCGAAGGCGCCGAGCACCTGGGCCGCACCGATGGTCGCGACCGTGAAGATCAGCCGGGGCGCGTTGGCGAAGCGCCGGACCACGGTCAGGTCCATCAGGAGTCCGGTCAGCATCGCGACGACGAGTCCGGCCGGGAGGGCCAACCAGTAGGACCAGCCCTCGCCCGCGACGAGCACGACGGCGACGGAGGCCGCGATGCCGCCGATCTCCGCCTGGGCGAAGTTGACCACCCGGCTGGCGCGGTAGATCAGCACGAGCCCCATCGCGGTGAGCGCGCTGAGCGAACCGAGGACCAACCCCTGCACGACGACGCCGAGCGGCATGCCCTGCGGCAGCAGCGCCCTCACCAGCACGAGGGCCGCCAGGGCGCCGACGCCGGACACGATCCGGCGGGCCTCCACTCGCATGGCATCTGCCTCTTCTGGGAAACATCCGACCGATCAATCGATCGGGTGATGGGGTACCTTGCCATGAAAAGTCATGATGTGTCTAGAATGCGTTCTGCAGACCGTTGCCGAATGGTCCGATCGATCGATCGGAGGAGTGGGTTTCTGTGACCACCGACGTCACCCAGGCCGTGGCGCTGCTGCCCGAAGGTGCAGCCGGCAGCGGCAGCCGCGCCCGCATCCTGGAGGCAGGCCTCGAGCTGTTCGCGACCCGCGGCTACCACGGGACGTCCATCCGGGACATCGCGTCCACGGCTGGTCTGCAGAGCGCCAGCCTCTACGGCCACTTCAGCTCCAAGGAGTCGATCCTGGCCGAGCTCGTGCTGGTCGGTCATGAGGCCCACCACCGGGCACTCACGCTGGCCCTGATGGAGTGCGGGTCCGATCCGGTCGAGCAGCTGCGGGCGCTGGTCGAGGCGCACGTCGGGGCGCACGCCGACTTCCCGGTGCTCGCGATCGTGGCCAACCACGAACTCATGCACCTCACGCCCGAGGCGGCGGCTCCGGCGGAGGCCCTCCGGGACCAGAGCCTCAACCTGCTGATGACCGTGGTCGGCCGGGGCATGGCCAGCGGAGCCTTCGACGTCCCCGAGCCGGACATCATCCTGACCGCCATCTCGACGATGGGATCGAGTGTCTCGCTGTGGCACCCGACCCGCCCGGACATCTCACGCGAGACGCTGTGCCGGTCCTTCGCCGACCTCGCGGTGCGGATGGTCGAGCGCAAGACGTGACCGGCGACGGGCTCCCGAGCACGTGGGAGTCGCGGTGGATCTGGGCGGACCATCCGGTCGCCGTCAGCCCCGACCCGCTCGCCGCCGGCGAGCGACAGGTCCCTCGGGACCGCTACTGCCTGCTCCGCGGGAGCGTCGGCCTCACGGCACCCGCCCGCTCGGCGTGGGTGCGCGCCGCGGGGGACTCGCGGTTCAAGCTCTACGTGAACGGGGTGAGGGTTGCGCGCGGTCCGCTGCGCTCGCCGCCGGATCGGCAGCCCAGTGAACTCGTGGATGTCACCGAGCACCTGAGGCCCGGGCACAACGTCGTCGCGGCCGTGGTCCGGTTCTACGGAACGCCCACGTCGAGCTGGATCCCGGCGCCCCTCACGCTGGGGCTGGGCGGGGGCTGCTTCGCTGCCGAGCTGTACGTCGACGACCGCCTCCTGCTGGCCACCGGCGGCGGCTGGACGGCGTGCCTGTCGCAGGCATGGAAGCCGTCCTCGCACGAAACGGCACTGTCCGGCTTCCTGCCGGAAGACCACGACGCCCGGCTGCTGCCCGAAGGGTGGAACTCACCCGGCTTCGACGACGGCGACTGGCCGGCTGCCGTCGTCCTCGATGCCGGTGACCTCGGGAGCCGGGACCGTCAGAGCGCGCAGACCGTGCCCTTCGGCCGGCTGCCCGCGCGGACGGTGCCGACCCTGGACGGGCGGACCCGGACGCCGGTGCGTAC
>JAWWOJ010000432.1:0-2855 GCA_033851885.1 Frankiales bacterium
GAGCCGGTCGGCACGCTGGCCAGCGACTGCAGCGGGCCCGGGTCGACGACGTTGGCCGAGCCCGGGATCGGGTTGCCGTGCGGACACGCGCCCGGGTCGCCGAGCAGCTTCACGAGGTGCCGCTCGAGGTTGTCGCTGATGGCGTGCTCGAGGCGGCAGGCCTCCTCGTGCACCTGGCTCCACGGCACCTGGAGCACGTCGACGAGCAGCAGCTCCGCGAGGCGGTGCCGGCGCAGGACGGAGGTGGCGTAGTCGCGGCCGGTCTCGGTCAGGTGGAGCACCCGATCGTCGTCGAGGGTGAGGTAACCCTCGCGCTCGAGACGCTTCACGGTCTCGCTGACGGCAGGCGCGCTGACGCCCAGCCGCTCGACCAGACGGGCACGCATCGGGACGATCCCGGACTCCTCGAGCTCGAGGATGGTCTCGAGGTACTGCTCCACCGCCGGATGGTGCCCGAAGCCGGGGGGGCCCGCGTGCCTCTCGTGCTGCATGAACCCAGCCTACGTGGGACTACAACCGCCAAGCAGGGCGTTGTCGTGGGCATGTCAGGCGTGAGTTGCCCATCCGCTGAGCGAGCGTTCGAGTCGTTCACGGGTGGCACGGATCTCCTTCCGTACGACCCTGTAGCGTCCCCCGGTGTGACCGAGGAGACGGCTGAGCAGCGGAACGCGCGCTTCGAGCGCGACGCGCTGCCGTTTCTCGACCAGCTCTATTCGGCTGCCCTGCGCATGACCCGCAACCCGGCCGACGCCGAGGACCTCGTGCAGGAGACGTTCGCCAAGGCCTACTCCGCGTTCCACCAGTTCCAGGAGGGGACCAACCTCAAGGCCTGGCTCTACCGGATCCTGACGAACACCTTCATCAACAGCTATCGCAAGAAGCAGCGCCAGCCGCAGCAGTCCCCGACCGAGCAGATCGAGGACTGGCAGCTGGCCGCCGCGGAGGCTCACACCTCCAGTGGGTTGCGCAGCGCCGAGATGGAGGCGCTCGACCACCTCCCCGACTCCGACGTCAAGGAAGCCCTGCAGCAGCTTCCCGAGGACTTCCGCATGGCGGTCTACCTCGCCGACGTCGAGGGCTTCTCCTACAAGGAGATCGCCGAGATCATGGGCACGCCGATCGGGACGGTCATGTCCCGACTCCATCGCGGTCGGCGTGGGTTGAAGACGCTCCTGGCGGACTACGCCGTCGAGCGCGGACTGGTGAAGGCGGCTGACTCGTGAGCTGCGGCGAACCGCACGAGACCCCGTGCGACGAAGTGCTGGAGAAGGTCTACCTCTACCTCGACCAGGAGGCCGACGGGGAGGACAAGGACCACATCCGCATCCACCTCGACGAGTGCGCGCCCTGCCTGCGCAAGTACGGCCTGGAGCAGGCCGTCATCAAGCTCGTCGCCCGCTCCTGCCGTGAACAGGCGCCCGCCGACCTCCGGGACCGGGTGCTGCTGAAGATCCAGCAGGTGCGCGTCGAGATCGAGCACCTGGAGTTCCGCGCCGAGTAGGCGCCGGCGCGCACTAGGGTCGCTGGCATGAGCTGGCTGGTCACAGGTGGTGCCGGGTACATCGGGGCGCACGTCGTCCGCGCGATGGTCGAGGACGGCCAGCAGGTCGTCGCGCTCGACGACCTCAGCACCGGCGACCGCCTGCGCGTCCACGACGGTGCGCGGTTCGTGGAGGGCTCGGTCCTCGATCGGGACGTGCTGCGACGCGCCCTGCAGGGCGTCACGGGCGTCGTGCACGTCGCCGCCAAGAAGCAGGTGGGCGAGTCGGTCGCCGAGCCCCTCTGGTACTACCGCGAGAACCTCGACGGCCTGCTGACGCTGTTGGAGGAGTGCCGCTCGGCGGGTGTCGACAAGTTCGTGTTCTCCTCGAGCGCGGCCACCTACGGCATGCCGGACGTCGCGTACGTCACGGAGGACATCTCGACGGCACCGCTGTCGCCCTACGGCGAGACGAAGCTGGTCGGCGAGTGGCTGTTGAAAGACTGCACGACCGCGTTCGGCCTACAGGTCATGAACATGCGGTACTTCAACGTCGCGGGTGCGGCGTCGCCGGAGCTCGGCGACCCGGGGGTGTTCAACCTGGTGCCGCTGATCTTCCAGGCCCTGCAGAAGGGCGAGCGGCCGAGGGTGTTCGGCGGCGACTACCCGACGCCGGACGGCACCTGCCTGCGCGACTACGTGCATGTCGCGGACATCGCCGAT
Source organism: Frankiales bacterium (assembly GCA_033851885.1). Taxonomy (GTDB): domain Bacteria; phylum Actinomycetota; class Actinomycetes; order Mycobacteriales; family SCTD01; genus RYN-111. The sequence continues at coordinate 2,204 of JAWWOJ010000432.1, forward strand.
GCGCATCTGGCGGCCGCCAGAGCTCTCGACGCTGGCCAGCCGGGGGCGACGTACAACATCGGTCGGGGCGAGGGCTCGAGCGTGCTCGAGGTGCTCGACATGGTCCACGGGGTGACCGGTCTCGACTGCTCCTACGACGTCGTGGCCCGGCGGCCCGGCGACCCGGCGCGCATCGTCGCCAGTGTGGACCGGATCCGGGAAGGCCTGGGCTTCCGGGCGACGTATGACCTGAGACAGATGGTCGAGAGCGCCTGGGCAGGCTGGCAGCTCCGCCAGCAGTGAGGGTGATCGTCACGGGGGTTGCGGGTTTCATCGGCAGCCACCTCGCTGATCGGCTGGTCGCCGACGGCCATCGCGTGACCGGACTCGACGACCTCAGCACCGGCAGGCTCCACAACCTGAGCGGCGCGCGCAAGAGCAAGCTGTTCGGCTTCCACCGCTTCGACGTCACCAGCGGTGACCTCCCGGCGGTGGTCGCCCGCGACGAGCCCGATGTGGTGCTGCACCTCGCGGCCCAGATGGACGTCCGCAAGTCGGTCGCCGACCCGTTGCACGACACGCGGACCAACGTGCTCGGCACCGTCAACGTGCTCGAGGCGTGTGTCCGCGCAGGAGTACCCCGGGTCGTCTTCGCGAGCAGCGGCGGCACGGT
>JAWWOJ010000439.1:0-4530 GCA_033851885.1 Frankiales bacterium
GAAGACGTCGCACCGGGCGTACTCCTGGCCGAGCCGCCAGACCTGCTCGACCACCCCTGCGGTGTCGGCGACCGGCGTGGTGTTGGCCATCGCGTGGACCGCGGTGAAGCCGCCGACCGCGGCCGCCTGGGTGCCGGTGTCGACGGTCTCGGCGTCCTCGCGGCCGGGTTCGCGCAGGTGGGTGTGCAGGTCGACGAGTCCCGGCAGCAGCACGCAGCCGGTGGCGTCGAGCTCGTCGTCGCCGGAGAGTCCGGTGCCGATCTCGGTGATCGTGCCCTCGTCGAGCACGACGTCGACGGGCTCCCCCTCGCCGTACAGGGTGACGTTCTTGATGACCCAGCTCATGCTTCGGCACTCCCGATGGCTGACTCGGACCCACCGAGCAGCAGGTAGAGGACAGCCATCCGGACGCTGACGCCGTTGGTGACCTGGTCGACGATCGTGGAGCGCAGGCCGTCGGCGACCTCACTCGCGATCTCCATGCCGCGCACCATCGGGCCGGGGTGCATGACGATCGTGTGGTCCTGCAGGGTCTGCACGCGGTCGACGTCGAGGCCGTAGCGGCGGGAGTACTCGCGGGCGCTGGGGAAGTACGCCGCGCCCATCCGCTCGCGCTGGACCCGCAGCATCATCACGACGTCGCTCTTCGGAAGCACCGCATCGAGGTCGTAGGAGACCTCCGCCGGCCAGGTGTCGACGCCGGTCGGCAGCAGCGTCGGCGGGGCGACCAGGGTCACCTCGGCACCGAGGGTCTTGAGGAGCAGCACGTTGGAGCGGGCCACCCTGCTGTGCAGGATGTCGCCGACGATGGTGACCTTGAGTCCCTCGACGCGGCCGAGCTTCTGGCGCATCGTGAAGGCGTCGAGCAGGGCTTGCGTGGGGTGCTCGTGGGTGCCGTCGCCGGCGTTGACGACCGAGCCGCGGACGATCCGGGCCAGGTTGACGGGGGCACCCGACCAGCTGTGCCGGATGACGACCGCGTCACTGCCCATGGCCTCCAGCGTCAGTGCGGTGTCCTTGAGGGTCTCGCCCTTGGAGACGCTCGACCCCTTGGCCGCGAAGTTGATGACGTCGGCGCTCAGCCGCTTGGCGGCGAGCTCGAAGCTGGTCTTGGTGCGGGTCGAGTCCTCGAAGAACAGGTTGACGACGGTCCGGCCGCGCAGCGTCGGGAGCTTCTTGACCGTGCGGTCGCTGACCTGCGCCATCTCGTTGGCGGTGTCGAGGATGAGGGTGGCGTCCTCGAGGCTCAGGTCGGCAGCGGACAGCAGGTGCCGGTTCACGTCGCCGCCGGCCCGAGAAGCACGGCGTCGGACCCGTCGGTCTCGCTGAGCAGCACGTGGATGGTCTCCCTGAGCGACGTCGGGATGTTCTTGCCCACGTAGTCGGCGCGGATCGGCAGCTCCCGGTGGCCTCGGTCGACCAGCACCGCGAGCTGCACGGCGCGGGGGCGGCCGAGGTCGGCCAGTGCGTCGAGGGCGGCCCGCACGGTGCGGCCGGAGAAGAGCACGTCGTCGACGAGCACGACGAGCTTGTCGTCGATGCCGTCGGCCGGGACCTCGGTCTCCTCGAGCGCTCGCGGCGACTTCATCCGCAGGTCGTCGCGGTAGAGCGTCACGTCGAGGCTGCCGGTCGGGACCACCACGCCCTCGAAGGCCAGCACACGGGCTGCGAGGCGCCGCGCGAGGTGGGGACCGCGGGTCGGGATGCCGAGCAGCACGACATCGGTGCCGCCGCCGGTCTTCTCCAGCAACTCGTGGGCCATCCGGTCGACCACACGGGAGACAGCGGGAGCATCGAGGACGGGCCGCGCCGCGGCAGGGTCCCCCGTCACGGGGCGATCAGAAGCAGCCGTCACCGGCTGTACCTCCTTCCCCGCCTCACGGGACGGGCTCGGTGGAGATGCAGGCTCAACCTAGCAGGAACGGCTCCTGAGCAGCAGCGCGCTCAGGAGCCGTTCCGAGAAGTACCTGGTTACGGCGCGCCGAAAGCCGCCTCGATGAACTGCCCGCCGTCGCCGTAGGCGTTTCCGCTTCCGCTCGGCCCGAGGTTGGCGATGAGCGGCCCCGTCGCGAAGTCGAGTTGGGAGAAGACGCAACCGGTGTGGGCCGGGTTCGACTTGCCCACGCCGTTGTTCCGGTCGCACTCGTAGCCCGCGTTGGGGTCGCTGCCGTTGGGCGCCTGCCCGGGCGGGTTCTTGTTGTCCGCGTTGCCCACGCATCCGGCGCACGGCTTGGAAGAGTTGCCGTTGCCGTTGCCGTTCAGGGACGGCGAGCCGTCACAGGTGCTGAAGTAGTAGCCCCACCCGTTCGCGCCGGAACCGGTTCCGGTCTGGGCAGGGTGCTTGTTGGGGCACGCATCCGTGCGCGCCGAGGACGGCAGCGAGACGGTCAGGCTGTGTGCCAGCCCGTCCGCGGAGAAGACACCTGCCGCCGAGTCGAAGAGCACCTGCTGCGAGGCGGTGCTCTCGGTGTAGCCGCGTACCGGGTCGAGGTAGCTGGCGATCACGAACGGGACGGAGCTGCAGCCCGCCGCGACATGGAAGGTCACGGTGGCCGTTCCACCGCCTGGGATGATCGCGCCGTTGAGCGCCGGTCGGGTCGTGACGACCCCGGTCGGCGAGGTGAACGTCCAGGCGCGGTCTGCGAGCGCGGCCGGACCGGTGCAGGTCCCCGCGGCGTAAGCGCTGCCTGTCAGCGCACCCGTCGCGGCCATTCCGGCGGCAGTGAGGCCAACGGCCGTCAGCAAGCGTAGAAGTGTTCTCATGAGTGCCCCTGTCTCTGTGGTCCTCCATTGGAGGCATCTCGCCACGCGGAACTTAAGGGCATAAACGGGTGACATTCGGTGGCCGGACCCACAAGAATGCTTGCCGTCTCCGTTCCGCTGACGTACCGTGACTGTCTGTAATCGGCGAGGCATCGACGCCGGGGGGTGAACGGTCACCCAGCTCCCACCAGGGAGCGTCCCCCGGTCGAGCCAGTGGTGAGACCGACGCCGCACCGCACGCAGGGTGTACGTCGAGAGGTTCCCAGCCGAGATGAGTGATTACGCCAAGGCCCTCGGGGCCAGGTTGCGGGCGATCCGCACCCAGCAGGGACTGTCCCTGCACGGTGTCGAGGAGAAGAGCCAGGGCCGCTGGAAGGCGGTCGTCGTCGGGTCCTACGAGCGCGGCGACCGCGCCGTGACGGTTCAGCGGCTCTCCGAGCTCGCCGACTTCTACGGCGTCCCGGTGTCCGAGTTGCTGCCGGAGGGTGGCAGCGCGGTCTCCGCGGCCGAACCGGCCCCCCGCCTCGTCATCGACCTGGAGCAGCTGTCCAGCGTGCCGCCACAGCAGTCCGCGCCGCTGGCCCGCTACGCCGCGACGATCCAGAGCCAGCGAGGTGACTACAACGGCCGGGTGCTGTCCATCCGGCAGGAGGACCTGCGCTCACTCGCCGTCATCTACGACGCCTCCCCGAGCCAGCTCACCGACCAGCTCATCGGCTGGGGCGTCCTCAACGCCGAGGCCCGCCGCGCCATCGTCGACGCCTAAGAGCCCAACACGGGCTTGAGCTGCAGCAGCCGACCGAGCAGCCCGTTGACGAACGCCGGGCTGTCGTCGGTCGACAGCGAGGCGGCCAGCTCGACCGCCTCGCTCACCGCAACCGCGTCCGGGACGTCATCGCACCACAGCAGTTCGAACACGCCGACCCGGAGCACCGCCAGGTCGACCGACGGGAACCGCTCGAGGGTCCAGTCCTGGGCATAGGTCGAGAGCAGCTCGTCGATGCGGGTACGGCGGGCGACGACGCCTTCGACGAGGGTGACTGCGTACTCCGGCACCGGCGGGTCGCCCTGCGACAGCCGCTCCTTGAGCGTGACGAGCGGGTCGGTCTTGCGCTGGTCGGCCTCGTAGAGGACGTCGACTGCCCGCTTGCGCGCCTTCGAACGCGCGCCCACTACTTGTCGTTCACGCGACCCAGGTAGCGCCCGTCGCGGGTGTCCACCTTGATCTTCTCGCCGGTGGTGAGGAAGAGCGGCACGGCGATCTCGGCACCGGTCTCGAGCGTGGCCGGCTTGGTGCCGCCGGTGGAGCGGTCGCCCTGCAGGCCGGGGTCGGTGTGGCTCACGACGTACTCGGCACTGACGGGCAGCTCCACGTAGAGCGCCGCGCCCTCGTGCATCGCGATGACGACGTTCATGCTCTCGAGCAGGAAGTCCTTGCCGTCGCCCAGCGTGGTCTCGGGGACGTACACCTGGTCGAAGGTGTCGCTGTCCATGAAGACGTAGTCGGTGCCCTCCTTGTAGAGGTAGGACATGTCGCGCTTGTCGACCTGGGCCACATCGACCTTGGTGCCGGCGTTGAAGGTCTTGTCGACGACCTTGCCGCTGACGACGTTCTTGAGCGTGGTGCGCACGAAGGCACCGCCCTTGCCAGGCTTGACGTGCTGGAACTCGACCACGGCCCAGAGCCCGTTGTCGAGGCTGAGCACCATGCCGTTCTTCAGGTCGTTCGTGGAAGCCATGCGCTCCAGACTAGTGGAGTTGCAGCGC
>JAWWOJ010000458.1:0-2668 GCA_033851885.1 Frankiales bacterium
AGTTCCGCGCGGCCGAGCTGCGCTTCACCCTGGATGAAGTCACCGCCTACCTCAACGAGGTCGTCGGATTGGAATTGACGGCTGACGACATCGCCGCTTTGGAGGGCCGTACTGAGGGGTGGATCGCCGCCCTGCAGTTGGCGGCGCAGTCGATGCAGGGGCGAGCCGATGTCGCCGGTTTCATCGCCGGCTTCGCCGGTAATGACCGGTACATCGTCGACTACCTGGTCGAGGAGGTTCTGAGCCGCGAACCCGAGCACGTGCGGAGTTTCCTGACCCGGACTTCAATCTTGGACCGGTTGACGGGCCCGTTGTGTGACGTGGTCACCGCACAGCCTGGTGGCAAGGCCATGTTGGAGTCACTGGATCGTGCCAACCTGTTCGTGGTCCCGCTCGACGACAGCCGCTGCTGGTATCGCTACCACCATCTCTTCGCCGACGTCTTGCAGGCGCGTCTGCTGGACGAGCACGCAGATGGGGCTGGTGACCTGCACCGCCGGGCGAGCCAGTGGTACGACCAGAACGGCGAGCCGTCGCTGGCGGTACGCCACGCCCTGTCCGCCGGCGATATCGAGCGTGCCGCGGGACTGGTCGAGCTGGCGATCCCGGCTCTGCTCCGCAGCCGGCAGGAGCCGACGATCCGCGGCTGGCTCAACGCCCTTCCCGATGGGGTGGTTCGGGTCCGGCCGGTGCTCGCGGTCGGCCTGATCGGGGCGTTGGTGTCGATGGGCGAGTTCGAGGGCGTGGAGGCTCGACTGCGCGACGTCGAGCAGTTCCTGGAGCAGAGCGCGGCTGATCGCACGGAGATGGTCGTCGTCGACGAGGAAGGCCTCCTGCGCCTCCCGGGGGAGATCCAGATGTACCGGGCCGCACTGGCCCTGGTCCGCGGCGATATCTCGGCCACCATCAGGCACGCTCATCTGGCCGTCGACCGGGCGGCGGCCGATGATCACCTCACCCTGGCCGGGGCTTCGGCCCTCTCCGGCCTCGCACACTGGGGTAACGGAGACCTGGAGGCCGCACACCAGGCGTACTCGGCCTCCGTCGCGGGGTTGCGGCGGGTCGGGCACGTCTCTGATGTGTTGGGATGTTCGATCGCGCTGGCGGACATCCGCATGGCACAAGGACGCCTCGGTGAGGCGCGGCGCATCTACGAGCAGGGGCTGCAGTTCGCGGCCGACCAAGGCGGCGTAGCGGCGTTGCGCGGGACGGCGGACATGTACGTGGGGATGAGTCAGATCGCCTTCGAACGCAACGACCTGGATGCCGCCGCCCAGCTGTTGCGGCGCAGCCAGGAGCTCGGTGAGCACACGGGCTTGCCACAGAACCGCTATCGCTGGCGAGTTTCGATGGCCCGGCTCATTGCGGCCAAGGGCGATCTGGGTGGTGCGCTCCCACTGCTCGCCGAGGCAACGCTCGTGTACACGGGTGACTTCTTCCCAAACGTGCGGCCGGTCGCCGCGTTGACGGCACGGATGCTGGCCGCGCAAGGCCGGCTCGGTGAAGCGCTCAGCTGGGCGCGTGAGCAGGGGCTGTCCGTCGACGACGACGTGTCGTACCTGCGCGAGTTCGAGCACGTTACCCTGGCCAGACTTCTTCTGGCGCAGAAGACCGGCGCCTCCGCCAGCCAGGCGGCGCGACTACTGGAACGCCTCCTGACCGCAGCGGAGGCGGGAGCGCGGACGGGAAGCGTCATCGAGATCCTGGTCCTCCAGGCGCTCACCCACCACGCCCGCGGCGACACCCCCGGTGCCCTTGCCCGCCTGGGACGTGCGCTCACCCTGGCCGAACCTGAGGGCAATGTCCGCGTGTTCGTGGACGAAGGACCATCGATGCTGTCTTTGTTCATGGTGATCGCGAAACAGCGGGTCGAATGGGACTACGTTCACCGACTCGTGGAGGCATACGGCGACGGCGGCACCAACCGGCCCGGGCGCCCCCCACAGGGCCTCGTGGATCCGCTCAGCGAACGCGAGCTGGTGGTGCTCCGGCTGCTCGGCAGCGACCTGGACGGCCCGGCTATCGCCCATGAGCTCGTAGTTTCGCTCAACACTCTGCGGACCCACACCCGCAACATCTACACCAAGCTCGGCGTCAACAGCCGACGGGAAGCAGTACGTCGGGCCAGGGAACTCGATCTTATGTCGCCGACACGCGACCGCTGACCTGCGCGGCGGCAAAGTTCACCACGCTGCTCACCACATGTGGTGAGGACCGCTAATCAGCTCCGCTCCTAACGTGCAGCTACCCCGAAGGTCCGCCACACCGGCCAGGACACCACGGACCCGCCCGGCAGGAGGAGCAGCATGAACGACACATCAGCCGGGCCGCCGACCACGCCGCGACGCTACGAGATCCGCATCAAGGGACACCTGGCCGCCCACTGGGCCGCATGGTTCGACGGGATGGCCCTCACCAGCAAAGTCGACGGCACCACCGTCCTCGAAGGCCCCGTGATGGACCAGGCCGCGCTGCACGGGCTCCTGCACAAGGTGCGCGACCTCGGCCTGCCGCTGCTCTCGGTCACCCAGATCGACACCGACCGGCCGACAGGCCCGCTACCGAACCCCGACAACCCCACCACCAGGAGACTGACATGACCACGATCGAACGAACCGCAGCGCCGACGAGAGCGTCGGTGGACTCGACACGGAAGACCTCCCTGACC
>JAWWOJ010000459.1:0-2830 GCA_033851885.1 Frankiales bacterium
GTCTTGCTCTTCCGGTCATCGGCCAGCAGCGCAGACATCACCGCCGACCCGTCAGATCCGGTCACCTGGAACAGCAGGGTCTTCTGCGTACGCACCGGCGCCTTGTTGCCCACGCTCGACGCCCCCCCGTTCTTGACCAGGAGGAACGTGGCGGCGGCGGCGAGCAGGACGAACGCCGTCGCGCCGGCGATCACGAGGCGGCGGCGCTGCCTGCGGCGACGCTCCCGCTGTTCGGTGCGTCGGCCGACGCGGGTGCCGGTCGACGGCTCTGTCACGATGCGCTCCGGTAGAGGTGCCGCTTCTCGATGTACTGCACGACGCCATCCGGCAGGAGGTACCAGACCGGCTGGCCCGCGGCCACGCGGGCGCGGCAGTCACTCGAGGAGATCGCGAGGGCAGGGACCTCCAGCAGCGTCACGGCGCCGGCCGGGAAGTCTGCGAGGTCCACGGGTTCGTACCCGGGCCGGCTGACGCCCACGAAGTGGGCCAAGGCGAACAGCTCGTCGGCCGACCGCCACCCGAGGATCTGCTGGAGCGCGTCAGAGCCCGTGATGAAGAACAGCTCCGCATCGTCGTACAAGGCCTTGAGCTCGCGCAGGGTGTCGATCGTGTAGGTGTCACCGGGGCGGTCGATGTCGACGCGGCTGACCGAGAAACGCGGGTTGCTGGCGGTCGCCACGACGGTCATGAGGTAGCGGTCTTCGGCCGGGCTGACCTCGCGATCGACCTTCTGCCAGGGTGCACCGGTCGGGACGAAGACGACCTCGTCCAGCTCGTAGCGGGCCGCGACCTCGTTGGCGGCGGACAGGTGGCCATGGTGGACAGGGTCGAACGTCCCGCCCATCACGCCGATGCGTCTGCCCACGCGGGTCAGGCTAGTGCGGCGGGCCTCAGACGAGGCGGCGGCGCGCGAGGCGCCAGCCGAGGCGCAGCACCACGAGCCCGGCCGCCGCAAGGATCAGGGCCAGCAATCCCTTGCCGCTGCGGGAGATGAGCGACTCCACCCCGCTGGCGAACCCGTGCTTCGCATTGTCCCACGACTTCGACAGCCCGCTCGCGACGTGCGCCGCCTTGGCGGCCTTGGGCTTCTCGCTCACCGTCACCGACAGGGTGGCCATCGACGTCTGGTCCTTGAGCACTCGCATCTGGCCCTTGAGCTGGTCGATCTGCAGCTGCACCGAGTCGACGCGCTGCTGCACGCTCAGCGTCTCGCCGATCGTGTTGGCGCGGGACAGGATCGTCAGGAAGCGGTCGCGGGCAGCCGAGAGCGACTGGATCTGGGCGTTCACGTCGGCGTACTGCGCGGTGACGTCCTGGCCGCTCGAGCTGCTGCTGTCGACCTTGCCCGCGCCGTTGTTCACCTGGTCGCGGACCGCCTGCAGGACGCCCTCGAACTTGTCGACCGGGACCCGGAGAGTGACCGTCGACGTCGGGTTGTCACCGAACTCCTGGCTCTTGGAGCCGGAGACGTAGCCACCCGCGGCCTGGGCGAGGGTCTGCACCTTGCCGATCGCCGTGCTGACCTTGCCCTGGTTGACGATGAGCGCGATGGACCCCGTCTTCACGATCTTCGCGCTGTCCGCGAACCCGGGCGTCTGCGCGGCGACGGATCCGTCAGCAGACGCAAGGAGTGCTGGCGCGAGGCTAGTGGTGACGGTGCCCGACGCCGCGGAGGTTGGCGCTCGTGGCGCCGGCACGGGCCTAGCCGCGAGCTTTTGGGAGAGGTCTCGTGTCGCGCCGGTGGTGCCGGTGGTGCCGCTGGTGCCGCCCGTGGAGCCAGCCGCGGCGCCCGGCAGCGCTGTCGGCACCTGCTTGGTCGAGACCGTCGTGCTGCCGAAGGACTTCACGACGAGCACTCCGACCACCAGCGCTGCGGCCACGGCGGTCCAACGGAGCATCCGGGTGCGGTCGGGTCGTGCTGTGCTGACGGCGAGCTCGTCGAGCACGAAGCTCGGCCCCTCGTCGGGGATCGGGAAGGACTCGGCGGTCTCGCCGAGCAGGCGGGTGAGGTCGTCGTCGCTGAGCATGAGGTTCACTGCGCTGCCTCCTGAGATGTGGCCCAGGCAGCCAGCCGGGGATCGAGGGCGAGCCGCTGCCGGGCGTCGTACAGGCGGCTCTTGACGGTGCCGGGGCGGCGGTCGATCGCGACGGCGATCTCCTTCTCCGACAGCCCGGCATAGAAGCGGAGGACGAGCGGGACCCGCAGCGTCTCGGGCAGCTCGGCGAGCGCGGCCAGCACATCCTCGGCGAGCTGCGAGCGCTCGGCCATCTCGTGCGGACTGTCCGACGGGTCGGCCAGCGACTCGAGGCCGAGGTCCCCGCCGTCCTTGCCGGTGCGGCTCTTCTCGCTGCGGATCCTGCTGACGCACGCGTTGACCACGACCCGGTAGAGCCACGCCTTGCGGGCGGCGCCGGCGGGGACTGCGTCCCGGAACCGCCACACCCGCAGGAACGCCTCCTGCACCGCGTCCTGCGCCTCGACCGGGTCCCGCAGGACGAGGCAGGCCGTGCGATAGGCCATGCCGTAGTCCTGCCTGAGCCACACCTCAAGCTCGTCCTGCGGAGCCAATGCGCCACCCCCTTCGCCCATAGGACGCGGCAACGCGCGAATCGGTTCGCTCAGGCGGGCAGGAGGCGCTGCACGAACTCCTCGAGCTGCACCGCGTTGCGCACCTCGACCATCTCGATCAGCTCGGTATAGGCCTGGGTCGCGGAGTCACCACTCCCCCAGTAGGCCGCCGGCTCGGGGTTCAGCCAATAGGCGTGCCGCGCGCGCTGCACGAGCTTCTTCAGCGTCTGCGCGCCGGTCGCGCGGTAGTTGTTGCGCGCG
>JAWWOJ010000486.1:0-9425 GCA_033851885.1 Frankiales bacterium
CGGCCCGTGGCGCGGGCCGACGCAGCAGCGCTGGGATGGCGACCCGGGCCAGCGTCATGACCCCGACGAGGTCCACCTCCAGGACGGCGTCGATCTCGGCGTCGGGCTGCTCCCAGAGCGGGACCCCGCCGGCGACGACGCCGGCCACCGCGAGTGCCGCGTCCAGTCCGCCGTACCGCTCCTCGGCGAGGGCCACGGCGCGCCGGAGGTCGTCGGCGCTGGTTGTGTCCGCGACGCAGACGCTGACCGTGTCGGAGGCCAGCGCCTCGAGCTCGGCACGGGTGCCCAAGGGGTAGGGCAGCCGCGGGTCGTCAGCACACCGATCGGTGGCAACGACGTTCCAGCCGTCGGCGGCGAGCGCCCGCACCGTCGCTGCGCCGATGCCCCGCGCGGCGCCGGTGACGAGCGCCGTTCTCACGCGGAGTCCGTCGTGAGCCATGCGACCACGGTCTTCTCCAGGTCGTCGAGGGCCTCGAGCAGCAGGGCCTGACCCTCTTCGGCTGAGGCACCGGCCGGGTCGCCGAGGACTCCGTTGTCGGTGACCGCGCGGAGGCCGCCGCGGCGCAGGGCAGGCATCAGGTCGGCGAGGTTGTCGGTCGCACCCGCGTCGCGGCTGGTGCCGACCCGGCTGGCGTCCAGGGCGAGCTGGACGGAGGTCTCCGTCCGTCCAGCATGCGCGTCGCCGCGCCACGCCGGGCTCCAGACCAGCACGTCCCGGCTCTCGTCCCGCAGCCGTGCGCAGGCGGCGCTCAGCGTCGCGACGTTGCCGCCGTGCCCGTTGACGAGCAGCACGTGCGGGAACGACTCGGTGGCCGACCGCACGAGCTCGACGAGGAGCAGCTCGAGGGCCTCGTGCCCGATCGACAGCGTGCCTCTGAATCCCGCGTGCTCACCGCTGGCCCCGTAGGGGACGGGCGGCGCGACGAGGACGTCGGCGCGGCGCGAGGCGAGGCCGTGAGCGAGCGCCTGGGCGATGTCGGTGTCGGTCGACAGCGGCAGGTGCGGGCCGTGCTGCTCGGTCGATCCGAGCGGCACCGCGAGGACGTCGGCCTCCACCCCCGGCCAGGTCAGGTCCCCGAGACGGGTCACGCGATGCCTCCCTGTCGCCTCACGACAACGCCCTCGGTCGTCTCACGACAACGCCCAGCTGTCGTCTCACGACAACGCCCAGCCGGTGCGGGCCTCGGACAGATAACCGTTGCGGGCGAGGAAGTCGAGCAGCGCGTCGGCCGCCTCCGGGGCGTCCACCGGACCGACCACCGTCGGTGGTTCGTGGCTGAGCAGCGCGCCGGTGAGGGCCAGCAGCCGCTCCCGGCTCGAGCCGGTCGGGGCAGGCAGGTGCCGCGGCCGCGGACGCGAGGCCCGTGCCCCGAGCACGCGGACGACAGGACCCGGGAGGAGCACCTCGGCCACCGGCACGGTGGCGTTGGCGGCCGCGAGCGACGCCGGCAGCGGGGCCCGGCGAAGCCGGACACCGGCGCCTTCGACGGAGCAGACGGCAGGCAGCGGGATCCGCATCCGCTCGCGCCGGCCGTAGTCGAGCCGTCGCTCTCCCATCAGGTCGTCGCCGACGAGCTCGAGCGACACCAGCCCTGGGGCCTGGACGACGCCGAGCTCGTGGGCGACGAACGCGGGCAGGGCGCCGGTGCCGCGGTCGCTCGACCGGTCGGCGCAGACCACGAGGTCCGGCTGCGCTCCGATGGCCGCGACGAGGGCCTTCGCCAAGGCACGCTCGTCCGTGGCGAGCTCCTCGACATAGGAACCGCGGACCGGAACACGCCGCACCTCGGCTCCGAGGGAGAGCACCTCGCGCAGCGGGACGTCGCACTCCGGACCGCCCGCGGTGAGCACGAGAGTCCTTGCGCCCCAGGCCCTTCCGAGCCGCAGGCCATGTTCGACAGCCGCGGCATCGGAAGCGCTGAGGGCTGCGGCGCGGGGATCCCGCGAGATCGCACCGGTCAGCGGGTCGACCTCGACCCGCAGGTCGGTGCAACGCGCGAGGACGACGACGAGGTCAGCCATGACGGAACACCACCCCGTGCCCGCCGTCGGGGTAGGTCCAGGTCAGCGCGCCCTCGGCATTGCACACCTGGTAGCAGGTGCCGCACTCGAAGCACTGCTCGTAGTTGAACAGGATGCCGCCGTCGCTCGTCGGGGCGAACAGGTTCGCCGGACACGCGGAGACACAGGCCTTCGTCGTGCAGGAGCGGCAGACGTCGCTGTCCACGACGATGTGGGCGCGCTCGCCGACGCGGAACTCCACCGTCTGCATCCGGTCGTCGAAGGCGATGTCGTCATAGCCGCTCACTTGAACACCCTTCCGCCCGCGAGGCCGTCGGCGATGAGGTGCCGCAGCTTCACACCGTTGTTCTTCGCAGCCCCGCGCAGCAAGCGCAACGCTCCTGGCTTGGCCGTCGGGTTGCCGACGGTGAACAGCCCCTGGACGAGGTCGGCGACCAGACCTGGGTAGCGCTGCTGCACCCGCTCGGAGAGCACCAGGTGCGGGGCGCCCCGCAGGCGCTTGTGGTCCTGCAGCACGAAGGAGTCCTTGAGGGCCGCCCGGTAGGGCTTCGCGTCGCCCGTCTCGATGATGCGACGCGCGGTGCGGCCCGCGGCCAGCCCGGAGCCGATCGCGAAGTTGACGCCCTCGAGCCAGATGCCGGCGGCCAGGCACAGGCCGGCGGCGTCCCCGGTGACGAGCATCCCTGGCGTCGACAGCGGGGTGAGGTGGTCGTAGCCCCCCTCGGGGATGAGGTGGGCCGTGTACTCCTTGAGCTCGGCGCCCTCGATCCACGGCGCGATGGCCGGGTGCGCCTTGAGGTCGGCGATCAGCTCCTCGGGCCGGACCTTCGACGCAGCCAGGTGCTCGAGGCTGACGACGACGCCGACGCTGAGCGAGTCGCGGTTGGTGTAGACGAAGCCGCCGCCCGGGATGCCACGGGTGCAGCCGAGCAGCTCGACGTCGACGCCCTCGTCACCGCGGACGCCGAAGCGCTCGTCGATGACCTCGCGGGGAAGGCTCAGCACCTCCTTCACGCCGAGCGTGAGGTGCTTGGCCTGGGTGCGCGGCAGCAGTCCGGCCTCCTTGGCGAGAAAGGAGTTCACGCCGTCGGCGGCAATGACCAGCGGCGCGCGCAGCTCCCCGTCCTGGCGGTCGGTCCGGACTCCGACGACCCGGTTGCCCTCGACGATGAGCCCGGTCGCGACGGTGTTCGCGACGAGCTGGGCCCCGGCCTCGACCGCCTTGCCGGCCAGCCAGCCGTCGAAATCGGCACGGAACGTCGTACACCCGTTGTACGGGGCCTCCCCCCAGGCGGTCGTGCGGAAGTCGACGGTCAGGGCCTGGGTGTCGGTGAGCACCATCGTCGAGCGCCGGGTCACCCAGCGCTGGACCGGGACCTCCTCCCACCAGCGGGGCAGTACGTCGTCGAGCACCCGGCCGTAGACCACGCCGCCGTAGGCGTTCTTGCTGCCCGGGAACGGGCCCCGCTCCAGAAGGATGACCTCGAGGCCGTCCCGTGCCGCCATCAGCGCCGCCGCCGCCCCCGCCGGGCCGGCCCCTACCACGATCACGTCGGTCATGCCGTCACCCCGAGGCGGTCGGCGAGCTCGTCGAGCAGGGCCCGGGCGTCGGTCACGAGACCGAGGTCCGCCATCGCCGTCATCGGGCAGGACGGGTCGGTGTTGACGCTGACGACGTGCTTCGGGTTGCCCAGGCCACCGGTGTGCTGGCTCGCGCCGGCGACGCCGAAGGCGAGGTAGAGGTCAGGGGAGATGCTCACGCCGGTCGTGCCGATCTGCCGGTCGTGGTGCATCCAGCCGGCATCGGTGATGACCCGCGTCGCTCCGGTGCTGGCCCCCAGCCGACCGGCCACGGCCCGCAGCAGCGCGAAGACCTCAACGGCGTCGGCGTCGTCCCTGACCAGGCCGGCACCGCCCCCGACGACGCGGGTGGCCTCGGCCAGGTCCATCGTCTCCGGGTTGGGCTCGAGCACCGCGAGCCGCTCGGCGTCGACACCGTGCGGTACGTCGAGACGGACCTCGAAGACCTCGCCGTTGCTGGGCGGCAGCGGGTTGCGGGCACCCGGTACGAGGGTGACCACGCACGGCTCGTCGCAGCGCACGTCGACGTCGAGGCGGCCGTCCAGGCGGCTCAGCGTCGCGGTGACGCCCTCGTCGTCGACGGTCGCCTGGGTCGCCCAGGCCAGCAGCGGCCGGCCGAGCTCGGCGGCGAGCCGGGGAGCGAAGTCCCGGCCGTCCGGGCTCGCCGGCAGCACGATCAGGCGAACGTCACGCACCAGCGGCGCGAGCGCGGTGGCGAGGCCGGCCGGGGCGGCGCCGAGGGTCTCGGCGTGCCAGGTCCGGGCCGCGCCCAGCTCGGCGGCGGCCTCGACGGTGCCCGAGCCCACGAGCAGCACCCGGTTGCCCGCCTCGGCGGCGGCTTCGGCGGCACCGACCGGCAGCACGCCGGCGCGCACGATGACGAGCGCGAGCCGGCTGACCTCCAGCGCCTCGACCGGATGCGTCCCCCGGTGCGTGCTCGTCACGCTCACCCCTCCCCCCGCATGGATGTGGACATAAGGGGTTGCCGAAGGGCCCGTCGCCAGCCCCTATGTCCACATCCACGGCGGGTCATAGGGCGACCGCCACGCGGTGGCCCTCGATCACGGCGGCGTGGGCGCGGCGCGGCGCCACGCAGTCCCCGACGCGGTGGACCGGGAACGGCGAGCCCTTGAGCGCCTGCCACAGGGCGTCGTCCGCGCGCTGCTGCACGGCGCACACAACCCAGTCCACGGTACGGGTCAGATCCGCCCCCGTCGGGTGGTGCTGCAGGGTGAGCGTGATGCCTTCGGTCGCGGACATGGGCACCACGTCGGTGAGCTGGGTGATGCCCTTGGCGTCGGCCCTCACGTTCCAGGTCTCCAGGTCGAGGGTGATCCCGAGGTCCTGACCGACGACCATCCCCGGGGTCGCGACCTCGACGAAGCAGCCCCGGTCGGCCAGCAGCTCGGCCACGGAGGTGGCCTGGTGGAACCCGAGCTCATCGACGATGAGCACCCGGCCGCGCGGGGCCGCGCGCCCCTCCAGCACGTCACGGACGTCGACGACCTGCGCGAGATCGCCTGCCCACCAAGGCCTTGCGGGCACGGCACCCGTGGCGAGGATGACGGCATCGGGCCCGTCGGCGGTGATCTCGTCGGCCGTCGCCTCGTGCTGCAGCTTCACGTCGACGCCCACCCGGTGCGCCGCCGCGGCGAGGTTGCGGGTGATGTCGAGGAACTCCGCCCGCGACGGCACGGAGGCGGCGACCGGCACCTGACCGCCCAGCCGGTCCGCCTTCTCGAGCAGCGTGACCCGGTGCCCGCGCTCAGTCGCGGTGACCGCCGCCTGCAGACCCGCCGGCCCACCGCCGACGACGAGCACCCGCTGGGCCCGTCGCGTCGGCATCGGCAGCACCACCGCCTCACGACCGGTGCGGGGGTTCTCGATGCACCCCAGCCAGCGGTTGAGCCCCATCCGGCCCACGCACTCCTGGTTGCAGGACAGGCAGGTACGGATGTCCTGGGCGCTGCCGCTGCGCGCCTTCCGGACGAAGTCGGGATCGGCAATCTGCCCGCGGACGACGCCGATGAGATCGGCCTGGCCGGCGGCGATCGCACGGTCGGCCTGCACCGGATCCTTGAAGCGACCGACGCCGATGACGGGGATCGACACCGCCTCGCGGATCGCCGAGGGGATGAACATGGCGTAGCCCGGCGGCACCTGCATCGACGCCTCGATCATGTACAGCGTCGCCGTCGCGACCCCGATGGAGGTGTTGATGTAGTCGACCTGTGCGGTGGCGTCGACCATCCGGGCCACGGCGACCGCCTCCTCGATGGTGGTGCCGCCCTCGATGAGCTCGTCGCCGCAGAGCCGGACGCCGAGCGCCCGCGCGGGCCCGAGGACCGACCGCACGGCGGCCACGATCTCGAGCAGCAGGCGGGCCCGGTTCTCGAGCACGCCGCCGTAGGCGTCGGTCCGGACGTTCGTCGCCGGCGAGAGGAACCCGCGGACCAGCGAGGAATGGCTGCACTGCAGCTCCACCCCGTCGAATCCGCCTGCGACGCAGTGCTCCGCGACCAGCGCGTAGCCGTCGACGACGTCCCGGATCTCGTGCAGCTCCAAGGCCTTCGGGACCTCACGGAACAGCGGGTCGGCGATCGGTGAGGGCGCCCACACGGGCAGCCGACTGAACATCGACGACGCCTGCCCGCCGTTGTGGTTGAGCTGGGCCAGGATCGGGACGCCGTGGGCGTGCACCGCGTCGGTGATCCGGCGGTAGCCGGGGATGACGCCCGGGTCGAAGCCGTGGATGAGCTTCTCGTAGGGCCAGTCCGTGACGTGGGTGCCGTGCTCCTCGGTGATGATCAGCCCGGCGCCGCCGGCGGCCCGCGCGGCGTAGTAGGCCGCGTGCTGCTCCGACGGCTTGCCGTGCTCCGCGTAGTTCGTCAGGTGCGCCGAGAACACGACGCGGTTCTTCAGCGTCAGCGGCCCGACGCGCAACGGCGACAGCAGGTGCGGGTAGCGGCTCATGCACCAAGCTCCAAGGCGACCCGACGCCCCTCGAGGACGGCCTCGAGGATGGTGCGAGGCGCGACGCAGTCCCCGGCCCGCAGCGTCCCGGTCTCGTAGAGCTCCTCACGAGGCAGTCGCGGGCCGCAGTCCACGACGACCGCTGCGGGCACAGCTCGCTGCGCCCCCGTCCACACGTCCTCGAGCAGAGCAGAGCCGCCGGAAACCCTGCGTAGCAAGGACTTCAGTTCACGCGGGACCCCGAGTTGCTGCAGCCGGGTGTTGCAGTCGGCCAGATCGCCGGTGAGCGAGAGCAGCGTGCCGACGATGGGGTCCTGGCTGACGATGCGGACGTCTCTGCCGTCCGCCGCCAGCTTCTCGGCGACACTCACGCCGACCGGTCCCCCGACCGGATCGTGCACGAGCACCGGGCCGTCAGGCAGAGTGCCGCGCAGGGCGTCCCTCGCATCGACCCATCCGGTGTCCCGAGCGTTCGAGCCGGTCGCGAGCACCACCCGACCGGAGTACGACGAGAGCTCGGCCGCGACGACCTCGTGCCCGAGCACGACCTTGACGCCGAGCCGGTCGCACTCCGCCGCCAGCCATGCGACGAGGGACCTCAGCCGCTCGCGACCGGCGCCCAGCGCCGCATCGAGGACCGCACCACCGAGGACCTCGGTCGCCTCTCGGATCTCGACCGAGAACCCCTGCAGCGCAAGGACTCTCGCGCACTCGAGACCTGCGGGGCCACCGCCCACGACGAGCACCTCCCCGGAGCCGCCGTCGACCGGCAGCGCGTCGGAGAGCTCGTGCCCGGAGCGCGGCTCCCCGATGCAGGAGACGATCGGGTTGCGGGCGTCCCGCACCCGGCAGCCCTGGTTGCACAGCACGCAGGGCCGTGGCGCGGCGCCGGTGCGGAGCTTCTGCAGCAGTGCGGGCTCGGCGATCTGGGCACGGGTCATCTCCACCAGGTCGCATGCCCCTTCGGCCAGGGCCGACGACGCGAAGGCCGCTGACACGACGGACCCCTGCAAGACGACGGGGCAGCGGGCAACGGCCTTGACCGAGGCGCAGAGCGCCTTGTTGAAGCCCTCCGGGGCGTGCGCGTCCGGCCGGTAGGCGGAGCCGGCGTACGGGCCGGCCCGGACGACGGTCAGCAGGTCGACGTCGAGCGTCGGCACCAGCTCAAGGGCGTGTTCCGGGGTGACCCCGGCCCACGGTGCGAGCTCGTCGCAGGACAGCCGCAGCGCGACGAGCCCGTCGCCGACCGCCTCCCGGGCCGCCGCGATCACCTCGCGCAGCAGCCGCGCCTTGTCGGTCCCGTAGTCGTCGCCGCGCTGGTTGGTGATGCCCGACAGGAACTGCCGCAGGACCGATCGGTCGCCCGCCTCGATCTCGACACCGGCGCATCCCGACGCCATCGCCAGCCGCGCAGCCGTCCCGAAACCGGCTGTCAGCACGGCAATCTCGGTGTCCTCCATGACCATCGGCAGCTCGCGGGACACGGCGTCAGCGACCGCGGAGGGTGCCCAGAGCGGCTGCTGCGAGTAGGCCGACGAGCCCTGCCCACCTGTGTGGCCCAGCGAGGCGAGCACCAGTGCGGGGGAGCACGCCTCGACGATCGCCGTCCAGCCGGGGCCGCAGTCGGCCGCGAGCGGCGCGCGTTCGTACGGCCAGTCGCTGTCGTGCACCGAGGCGGTCTCCACCACGACCACGCCGCAGCCGCCGACGGCCCGCTCGCGGTAGTAGGCGACGTGCCTGTCCGACAGCGCCCGGTCGCTGCCGAGATTGGTCTCGTGCGGTCCGAACAGCACCCGCGACGGCGCCGTTCGGGAGCCGATCGTGAACGACTCCGTGAGCATCAGAGGGTCAGCCCCGCGAGCGGGTTCTCCTCGCAGGGCTGATCGGGGCGGCGGGTCGAGAGCGTCAGGGCCACGGGCCCGCCGCGGACGCCGCCCGTGTGGCTGTGGTCGCCGGTCGGCTTCGGGACCTCGCGGACACCGGAGGCGAGTGCCAACTCGCCATATCCCTGGACGCACTCCGGGTCCGGACCGTCCAGCGGGAGACCGGTGAAGAACTTCGCCGCCATGCATCCTCCCTGGCAGGAGTCGTAGTGCTGGCACGACGAGCAGGCGCCACCCGACTGCGGCCTGCGCAGCTCGGCGAACAGCTCGGAGCGCTGCCAGACCTCCTGGAAACCAGCGGCTCGTACGTTGCCTGCCAGGAACGCGTCGTGGATCGCGAAGGGGCAGGCGTAGACGTCTCCCACCGGGTCGATGAGGCAGACCACCCGCCCGGCGCCGCAGAGGTTGAGGCCCGGCAGCGCCGACCCGAACGCGGACAGGTGGAAGAACGAGTCACCGGTGAGGACGCCCTCGCCATGGGCGACGAGCCAGTCGTAGAGCTCGCGCTGCTGCGCCCTCGTCGGGTGCATCTCGTCCCAGACGTCCGCACCGCGGCCGGAGGGGCGCAGCCGGGTGAGCCGCAGCGTCGCACCGAAGCGGTCCGCGAGCTCCTTGAACAGGTCGAGCTGCCCGATGTTCTGACGGGTGCAGACCACAGAGATCTTGGAGTCCTTGAAGCCCGCGTCCTGCAGGTGCTGCAGGGCTGTCACAGCGAGGTCGAACGAACCCACCCCTCGTACCGCGTCGTTCACCTCCGCGGTCGCGCCGTCGAGCGAGACCTGCACGTCGACGTAGTCGCTCGCCGCCAGCCGCTCCGCCGCCGCGCGGTCGATGCGCACGCCGTTCGTCGAGAACTTCACGCCGACCTGGTGCGCGGTGGCATAGTCCACGAGCTCCCAGAAGTCCGGGCGCACGGTCGGCTCGCCACCACCGATGTTGACGTAGAACACCTGCATCCGCTGCAGC
>JAWWOJ010000560.1:0-3550 GCA_033851885.1 Frankiales bacterium
ACCCCGGCAGGACTCGTCTCGACCCCAGCCCGTGCGGTCGCCCGCGTCGAGGAGGGGCAGCTGCTCACCCGCATCGCGGTCTACGACGGCGCCGTCGCGCTGCGCCCCGTCGGCCGCGCGACCAGCACGGTCGTCCCGGCCCTGCACCAGGTCAAGATCCAGGTGTCGTCGCTGCCGCAGCGCACGACGCCGCTCAGGCTGCTCCCCGGTGACGTGTGGGAGAAGACGGTCGCCGCCGACCTCGTCAACGCCGACCAGGACCTCAACAGCCTGGCCGACGGACTGGCCCTCGCGGACGGCCGGACCTATCTCGCCCTGTTGCCCGCTGCCTACCGCACCGGCACGATCCCCGGCCCTGGACCTGCCCGCGGGGAGGAGGCGCTCACCGCCGCCGTGGCGCTGGCGGCCACCGTCACCCACCCGCTCGCGACGGTGCGGGCCTACCGCGCCGACCAGGGCTCGTGGGGGGTGGTTGCGGCGCTCGTCGGCGCGCTGCCCACCCGGGTCAGCACCGCGCTGAGTGCCGCCCTGGCTCCTGGCAGCGACCCGACCAGGTCGACGACCGTCAACGCGATCCCGCCACTGGTGCTGCCGAGCGGGCCGACCACCACGCCGTCGCCAGGCACGGGCCGCCCGACGACGCGACCGATCGTCGGCCCGACCCCGACGCACACCACGTCGCCCTCGCCCTCCCCCGGCGTCGTCAACCAGCTCGTGACGACCGTGACGGGTCTCGTCTCCCCCAAGCCGTTGCCCCCCGCGCGGCCGGCCGACCCGACCCAGTCCGCCAAGCCGTGCGTGCTGGGCCTCGTGCTCTGCTGAGGCGCTGATCAGCGGCCGACCACCGGCTCCGGTGGCTCACCGGGCATCCGGCGCCGCACCACCAGCCCGTAGCCGACGCCCGTCACCGCGTACCCGCCGGCGATCGTCAGCAGGACCGCGATGCTGCGCCCGTCGTCAGGCAGCACCACGGCCGCGACCCCCGCGGCGGCCGCGAAGCTGATGTTCACCACCGTGTCGTAGAGCGAGAACACCCGGCCCCGGAAGGCGTCGTCCACCGATTCCTGCAGGAGCGTGTCGACGGAGATCTTGGCCGCCTGCGAGCAGATCCCGAGTAGTAGAGCGGCCGTGACCAGGGCGGGGTGCGTGTACGCCGGCCCGAGGCCGGCGCTCGCGACCGCCGCAGCCAGCAGGACGAGGGCCAGCCAGCGCTGGGTCCCGAGTGCCCGCGTGACGCGGGGTGTGATCGCGGCGGCCACGACCCCGCCGACGACCGTGGCCGTGAGCACCTCGCCGAGGCCGGTGAAGCCACGGTGCAGGTACCCGTGGTCGGTGTAGAGCAGCAGCGTGCCGACGAACATCAGTCCCGTGAGGAAGCGCTGCACCGTGATGGTGACCAGCGCCCGCGCCGCTGGGGGTCGCTCCCGGAGGTGCCGGGTCCCGTCGAGCAGGCCCCGGGCCACCTCCGCGAGCGCCTCCCGCAGCGGAGTGCCGGCGTGCGCCTGCACGGGCCCGAGCCGGCGCCGGCCGATCCGGGAGGCCAACAGGCAGGTGATGCCGTAGCCGGCAGCGGCGGCCAGCGCCGTCCGCGCCGCCCCGGCGTCGGTGTCCCCCCAGAGGGCGCGCAGCCCGAGCGAGCTGATCCCGCCGACGGCGGTGGCGGCCTGCCCGGCGGTTGTCGTCAACGCGTTGGCCGTCACCAGGTCGCGGGTCGCCACGACCTGCGGCAGTGCCGCCGACAGCCCCGAGAGCACGAACCGGTTGAGCGACACCAGCAGCAGCGCCACCCCGACGCTCGCGGCGCTGATGGCGCCCGTCCTCCAGAGGCTCAACGCGAACAGCGCGCACAGCGCGCTCCGGAGCCCGTTGCTCACCAGCAGGACGCGCTGACGTGACCACCTGTCGAGCAGCACCCCGGCGAACGGCCCCACCAGCGAGTAGGGCAGCAGGACGGTCGCGAACGCGCTCGCGGCCGCCGCCGCGGAGGTCGCCTTCTCCGGGTTGAAGAAGGCCGCGCCGAACAGCGCCCCCTGGAACAGGCCGTCGCCTGCCTGTCCACCCAGCCGCACCCGGACCAGCCGGCGGAAGTCGACCTCGGCCGCCATCCGCCGTACCGGGTGCGTCACCGGGCCACCCTCGCACGCGCGGGTGCTGCTGAACTCACGCTGAACACCCCTGTGCTCCCGTGGACTCACTTGCGCGGCGCATGGGAAGGTGCGGTTTGTGGAATCCACGACTGTCGAGGAGCGCGCCCCCGAGCCCCTCGCCGAGCGGGTCCTGGCGAACCAGCACTGGTACCACACGATGGAGCTGGCCCCCGGTGTGGTGACGCCCGGCCGCTTCGACCTGCGCGCGGCGATCGCCCGCTTCCCGTGGCCGGACGTGCGTGGCAAGCGGGTGCTCGACGTGGCCACCTACGACGGCCAGCTGGCCTTCGAGATGGAGCGGCGCGGTGCCTCCGAGGTCGTCGCCACTGACGTCGCGACGCACGCCGACTGGGACTTCAACCCGCGCGAGCGGTCCGGCAGCCTGTCCTACCTGCACGCGGAGGGCGGGGTGAAGGGCCAGGGCTTCGAGATCGCGAAGGAGGCGCTGGGCTCGCGCGTGACCCGCCACTTCGTCAACGTCTACGACCTCGACCCGGACCTGCACGGGACCTTCGACGTCGTCGTCTGCGGGTCGCTGCTGCTGCACCTGCGCGACCCGTTCCGGGCCCTCGCCGCGCTGCACTCGGTGTGCCACGGTGAGCTGCTGAGCATCGAGCAGATCGACCCCCTGCTGACGCTGACGAGCCGACGCCGACCGGTTTTCGCGTTCCGGGGCGCCAACTGCCAGTGGATGGTGCCCAACACCGCCGCGCACAACGCGATGCTCGAGGTCGCCGGCTTCGACGTCGTCGCCGCGCAGCGCACCACGGTGGAGGCGTTCGGCCCGTCGCACCCGCGGGTCCGCTGGCCGTGGGTGACCCGGCTCGCGACCCGGGCCGTCGCGGGCGGCATCGGCGTCCCGGTCCACGCCGTCCGGGCCCGCGCCGTCCAGCTGCCCTGAGCAGGACCCTCAGCACCACGAAGGCCCCCACCCGTCAGGGGTGAGGGCCTTCGCGCGAGCGAGTACTAGCCGTTGATCCAGGCCTCGAGCTGGTCCTTGGCGAGGTCGTCGCGGACCTGCTTCGGCGGGGACTTCATGAAGTAGGTCGACGCCGGGTGCACCGGACCGCCCTGACCGCGGTCCATCGCGATCTTCGCGCAGCGCAGCGCATCGATGATGACGCCTGCGCTGTTGGGCGAGTCCCAGACCTCGAGCTTGTACTCGAGGTTCAGCGGGACGTCGCCGAAGGCGCGGCCCTCGAGGCGGACGTAGGCCCACTTGCGGTCGTCCAGCCACTGCACGTAGTCGGACGGGCCGATGTGCACGTTGCGGGCACCCATGTCGTGCTCCATGTTGGAGGTCACGGCCTGGGTCTTCGAGATCTTCTTGGACTCGAGGCGGTCGCGCTCCAGCATGTTCTTGAAGTCCATGTTGCCGCCGACGTTGAGCTGGTAGGTGCGGT
>JAWWOJ010000341.1:0-3657 GCA_033851885.1 Frankiales bacterium
AGGACGGCCCGCACCCCGGGCGCGTCGGGGTCGAGCGAGAACGCCCAGCGCCGTCCCTTGGACGGCATCGCCAGCACCCTCGGGTCCTGCGCGTTGCAGACGAACCACCCGCCCTCGCGGGTGATCCTGGGCACGATGCCCTTCACCTCCGCGAGCTCGTCGATGGTGTGGATCCCTTGCAGGCCAAGGTGATCCGCGGCCACGTTGGTCACGACCGACACGTCGTTGTGCAGCGCGCCGGCGCCGCGCAGCAGCAAGCCGCCGCGCGCCGTCTCCAGCACCGCCAGCTGCACGCGCTTGTCCGCGAGCACGCGCCCCGCCCCGCCGTACCCGCTCCAGTCACCCTCCTCGACCATGACCCCGTCGACGAAGACGCCGTCGGTCGAGGACCAGCCCGTGACGTTGCCGGCGGCGCGCGACATGTGCGCGACGAGGCGGGTGGTCGTGGTCTTGCCGTTGGTGCCGGTGACCGCGACCACCGGGATCCTCGGCCGCGGCGTCGAGGGCGCCTCCCCGGGTGCGACCCCTTCCAGCGAGGTCACACTCGGGTCGGCGAGCGCGACCCCCAGGGCGCGGGCGAGCTCCCGCCGGCGCCAGGGGAAGGCGACCGTCAGCTGGCCCGGCTCCGGGCCCGGCCGCGAGCGGACGGCCAGCCTCGTCGTACCCGCTGTCGCCGCGAGCCGACGGGTACGGGCCTCGAGCTCCCTCGCGAGCTGCCGGGCGCGGGCCTCGGCGCGGGGGACCCTGAGCTCGGCCGACACGTCGAGCACGACCTTGCAGGCGGCCCGCGGGAAGTAGAGGTTGGGGCCGTCGAGCAGCCGCAGCTCCAGCAGCGCGGGAGGGTGCTGGCCAGGCCGGTGCGGCATCCGCAGAACCTACTGGCGAAGTCTGACCCCATGCCCTGTCGATGTGGGCGGATCGCGTTCGTCGTAGGAGCATGAGGGCTGCAAGGGCCCACCTGACCATGGAGGCGACATGTCCCAGTACCTGGTACTGATCTACGGCGACCCGAGCTACGAGGCGGGCGACAGCGACGACGTGATGAAGGGCCACATGAAGTTCGGCGAGAACCACGGCGCGGTGATCGCCGGCGGCAACGCCCTGCAACCCATCAGCACGGCGACCTCCATCCGCCCCGACGGCGACGGGTTCACGGTGACCGATGGTCCGTTCCTCGAGACCAAGGAGGCCCTCGGCGGCTACTACCTCATCGAGGCCGCCGACCTCGACGCCGCCATCAAGGTCGCGAAGGACATCCCCATGCCCGCCGGCGGCGTCGAGCTCCGCCCCGTGGTCGTGTACAGCTGATCCTTCAGGACGCGGTCGCTGACGCGCACCGCCGTGAGTGGGCCTCCGTGCTCGCCGCGACGGTGCGCGTCACGCGTGACCTGGACCTGGCGGAGGAGTGCGTTCAGGACGCCTTCGCGAAGGCCCTCGTGACCTGGGCCGCCGACGGGGTGCCCCGCAACCCCGGCGCGTGGTTGACGACGGCCTCGCGCAACCGCGCCCTCGACGTCATCAGGCGTGAGGCCACGTTGCGGGCCAAGCTGCCGTTGCTGGTGATGGACCCGCCCGACGAGGACGACGGCTTCCCCGACGACCGGCTCCGACTGGTGTTCACCTGCTGCCACCCCGCCCTCGCCCCCGAGGCGCAGGTGGCCCTGACCCTTCGCCTGCTCTGCGGGCTCTCCACGGCCGAGGTCGCCCGCGCCTTCCTCGTCAGCGAGCCCACCATGGCGGCCCGCATCACCCGCGCCAAGAAGAAGATCGCGCACGCCCACATCCCCTACCGGGTGCCCGACGAGGAGGATCTTCCCGACCGCATCGACGCGGTGCTCGCAGCGATCCATCTGCTGTTCAGCACCGGCCACACCGCCCCGGTCGGCGACCTGCTCGTCCGCGATGACCTGGTGGGCCGGGCCCTGGACCTCACGAAGATGCTCCGCAGCCTGCTCCCACGCCCCGAGGTCGAAGGTCTGCTCGCCCTCATCCTGCTCACCGACGCCCGCCGTGCGACCCGGGTCGACGCCGCCGGCCGGCTGCTGCTGCTCGAGCAGCAGGACCGGACGAGGTGGGACCAGCAGCAGATCGCCGAAGGCCTGGCCCTCGTACGCGGTGCGCTCACGCCGGACCCAGGGCGGTACGCCCTCCAGGCCGCGATCGCCGCCGTGCACGCCGAGGCTCCGTCGTACCAGGAAACCGACTGGCGGGAGGTCGTCGGGCTCTACGACCTGCTGCTCCGCCGCTGGCCGAGCCCTGTGGTGCGCCTCAACCGCGCGGTCGCGGTGGGCATGGCAGCGGGGGCGCAGGCCGGGCTGGACGCGCTCGACCCGCTCGGCGCGGAGCCCGCGCTGGCGACCTATGGGTACCTGCCGGCCGCGCGCGCCGACTTCCTGCGCCGACTGGGCCGGTACGACGAGGCGCGGACGTCCTACGAGGAGGCGCTGCTGCTCACGGAGAACTCCGTCGAGCGCCGCTTCCTGGCCGAGCGGCTGTCAGACCTGGAGCCGACGTAGCAGCGGTACGGCCGCCAGGGTCGCGACGCCGATGACCGGCCACATCGCGGCATAGCCGTGGGTGGTGGAGAACAGCCCGCCCGAGAACCGCACCGACCACCCGACGAGCAGTGGTCCGAGCACGATGCCGAACCCGCGGGAGACGTCGACGAGCCCGGCCGCCACACCCTCGGACCCGCGCGGGGCGACGAGGAACGCGAGGGCCTGGGGCAGCGTCAGCAGCACCGACCCTGCCAGGGCCACGAACGGCAGCAGGACGAGCTCCGGCCCGAGCGAGGTGGGCAGTGCACCCGCGGTGAGCCCGACTCCGTAGAGGATGCCGGCCCAGGTCATCACGGCGATGATCCCGAAGCGCCTCTCCAGCGCGCTCGCCAGCGGCGCCCCGGCGATGTAGGACACCGCGACCACGCCGATGACGGCGGACGCGACCGCCGTCGAGTGGCCGAGGCCCTTGGTGACGTAGAGGACGATGAAGCTGCGAAGGCCGGCGAAGCCGAGCTCGAGGAGCGCGTTGGCGGCCGCGAAGATCCGCATTCCCTTGCTGCGCAGCACTTCTCGGACGGACATGGTCACGGGTGCGCCCTGGGAGACGCGGCGCTGCGGCCGGGTCACGGGCGCGAGGGCGAGGGTGGTCGCGAGCAGCAACGCGCCGGCCACGACGAAGGGCAGCGGCTTCCAGAGATCGAGGACGAAGCCGCCGGCGAGCAGGGCGGTGCCGAGTCCCACGCCGCGCAGCACGCCCTGACTGGCCTGCGACCGGGCGTAGAGGTGACGCGGCAGCAGGTCGGCGTACAGCGCTCGGTAGGGCGGGTAGTAGAGGTAGTAGCCGACGAAGAACAGCCCGACGGCGATGCTCGCGACGAGCAGGTTGACCGCGAGCGGCAGCAGCACGAGGCCCGCGAGCGCCATCGGAGCGCCGACCAGGACGAACGGCAGCCGCTTGCCGAACCGGGTGGGTGGCAGCCGGTCCGAGAGCGCGCCGGCGACGAGCGGCAGCGCCAGTGCCATCGCGCCCTCGCCGCCGAGGATGGCCCCGACGACGCCCGGGTCGTGCGCCCGGTCGAGCAGCAGGGACGGCCCGTACGACGTCAGGGTGCTGAGCGCGAAGGCCAGCCCGAACGTCGGGAGGCCGAGCAGGGCG
>JAWWOJ010000575.1:0-12444 GCA_033851885.1 Frankiales bacterium
GAACCCCTGCGGCGAGGCTAGTGCCGCCGGTCAGCCCAAAGCCAGTCCGGCAGCCATCGCTTGCTCTCGTGTCCCTATGTCCATAAGATATGGACATGCGTCCGTAGGTTACGGACTAACGGACACGCGACGGGGAGGCGAACGGCATGCTGTTCCGTGCGCCCCAGCTCGACGAGCGCGACCTCGCCGTCATCCGCGAGATCGACCAGATGCGGGTGGAGCTCCGCCAGGACACACACGCCCCGAAGAAGTGGACCGGCGTCCTTCGTCGCAACCTGCTGGCCAAGGCCATCCAAGGCAGCAACAGCATCGAGGGCTACGACGTCAACGAGGACGACGCGATCGCGGCCGTCGAGGACGAAGAGCCCCTGGACGCGGACGCGCAGACCTGGGCAGAGATCCTCGGCTACCGCACGGCCATGAGCTACGTCCTTCAGCTGGCTGAGGACCCCCACGTCACGCTCGACCCGTCCCTGGTCCGGTCCCTGCACTACATGCTGCTGAGTCACGACGTCGCCAAGAGCCCGGGCCGCTACCGCACAGGCCCGATCTTCGTGCGCGACGAGCGTGCAGACCGCATCGTGTACGAGGGGCCGCCTTTCGCTTCCGTGCCAGGGCTGATCGACGAGCTGATGCTGGAGATTCGGTCGGGCCGGCCCGAGGTCCCGGTGTACGTCCGGGCTGCGATGGCGCACCTCAACCTCGTGATGATCCATCCCTTCCGGGACGGCAACGGACGGATGGCTCGCTGCCTGCAAACCCTCGTCCTGAGCCGCGACCAAGTGGCAGCGCCGGTGTTCAGCAGCATCGAGGAGTTCCTCGGCCACAACACCGAGGACTACTACGCCGTCCTCGCTGTGACCGCCGACGGGCAGTGGCGGCCTGACCGCGACACGACAGCCTGGGTCCGGTTCAACCTTCGGGCTCATCACATCCAGGCCCAGACCGTCCTTGCCCGCAACGCCGAGACGGCCGCCCTCTGGACCGGCGTCGAGACGCTGGTGGAGAGCCACGGGCTTCCCGAGCGCTCCGTCCCTGCTGTGTTTGACGCGGCCTACGGGCTGCGGCTCCGCCGTTCGAGCTACGAGAAGTCCACCGGGGTGGAGCCCAAGACGGCCACGCGAGACCTGGCCGCCCTGGTGTCGGCGGGGCTGCTGCTGGCGGAAGGCGAGAAGCGAGGTCGTCAGTACCGGGGTAGCGAGGCACTTCGTGCGCTGCGGACACAGGCTCGCAGCGCTCGGCAGCCGGTGGTGGAACCGTACTTCGACTTCCGCGGCTGGCTCGCTCAGCAGGCTGCACTCCTCGGCCCACGGCCGGGCGGCGTCGAGCAGCTCCCCTTTCCCTCAGACCAAGCGTGACCGTCGCCTCGCGTCGCGTTGGACCCCTCGAGCTCGGCAGCGGGGCCGTACCCGGTCTGACCTACGCCTTTGAGTGCACCCGAAGGGATTCGAACCCCTAACCTCTTGATCCGTAGTCAAGTGCTCTATCCGTTGAGCTACGGGTGCGCGCTGCCGAGGGCAACAGGGCAAGAGCATACCGGGTCGGCGGGTGCACCGACCCAGCTCGTTATCCGCCTCGCGTAGCCCCTCCGGTCGCGCCGCCGAACCCGCCGGCGCCGCCGGGCGGACCCGTGAAGCCACCCGGCCCGAAGCCGGTGCCGCGGGTGGTGCTCGTGGTGGAGCTGGTCGGCAGCGCCACGGAGAGGTCTGCCAGCACGACGAACTGGCCAGCCGTCAGACCGCTGGTCACCTGGGTGACGAGGGCACCGATGGCACCCGTCTGGACCCGCACCGTGCTGACCTTCCCCTTACTGAGCACATCCACGGAGGTGCCGTGCAGCGCGGAGTTGGGGATGGTGAGGACGTTCTTCACGCTCTTCACCACGATGCTCACGGACGCGTTGCCGCCGTCGACGAGGCCGGCGCCCGCAGCTACCCGCACGGTCACCGGGTACGTGGTCGTCGAGCTGCTGCTCGTCGCGGCCGCTCCGGTCGTCGACGTCGAGGTGGTGGTGGTGGGGAGCAGGCCGACCTGGGTGACCACGCCGCTGACGGCGTTGGGGGAGCTGTCGGCTCGCACGGTGGCGGGCAGGCCGGCCCGCATGCTGGCGATGGAGGTCGAGGGCACCTGCACCACGACGTTCACGGCGCCACTGCCGAGGATCACGGCGGTGTCGCTGGTGGCAGCCGCACTACCCGGGGCCCACGGCAGACTTGCGACCGTACCGGCGATCGGCGACCGGAGCGAGACTGCCGCGAGGTCTTTGTTCGCCTGGCTGAGCGCGACCTCGGCCGCCGAGACCGCTGCGGTGTCGATCGTGATGCGGGCGGCGGTGCTCGTCACTGACTGGGTCCGCGCGGCAGTGGAGCCGGAGGAGCTGGTGGCACCACCGGTCGTCGGGGCGCTCGTCGCCGTCCGCCCGGTCGTGCTGGTCTGTGATGTCGTCTGTGACGTGGTTTGCGACGCCGTCTGCAGGGCCGCAGCGAGCGCCTGCTGGGCCTGACCGGCGGTCTGCTGCGCGCGCAGTGCGTTGCTCAGCGCCGTGGCGCAGCTGGTGCTCGCGGACGAGGTCGGCCGCGCGGATGCGGTCGGGCTCGTCGTGCCCGTCGCGGTCGCGGTCGCGGTCGGGGTCCCCGTCGGGGTGCCGCTGGCGGACGGCGTGGGACTCGAGGGCGCGGCGCAGGCGGCGGTCGCCGCGGCCAGTGCCCGAGTCGCCGCCTGCAACGCACGGTCAGCGGTCTGCTGCGCGCCTGAAAGCGAGGAGCCTCGGCTGGGACTCGACGTCCCGGCCGAGGGCTTCGCTGCCGATGCGGATGCCGTGGGTGTCGGGGTGGTCGACGCGGACGTCGAGCTGCTGGTCTGGTCGGTCTCCAGGGTGGCCTTGGCCGTGGCAAGTGTCGCTGTCGCCTTGGTGACCGCGTCCTGGAGCGGACCGGTGGCCATCGTCGCGAGCAGCTGCCCCTTCTGGACCTGCTGGCCCACCGTGACAGGCACGCTGCTCACCGTGCCGGCGGTGCGGAAGCGGGCCACCGCCTGGTCGACGACGCTGACGCTGCCCGGCACGGTCAGCAGCTGCTCGACGGTCCCCTTGCTGACCACGGCCGTCCGGTACCCGGACCCGCTGCTGCCCGAGGACGCCCACGCGACGGCACCGCCGCCTGCGACGAGGAGGGCTGCGACGGGGACAACTACCGCTCGTCGCCGCAGCAGGCTAGCCACGACCGGCCCCGAAGCCGGTAGTGCACGTCCCGTTCGTGGCGGCCGAGATCGCGATCGACGCGGCTGCCACGGTGCCGCTGCTGTCGGACTGGCCGCGCGCGGACACGCACTCGCCGACCTTGAGCGCCGTCGAGGTCGCCTTCTGCTGCGTCGTGTAGGTCGTCGTTGCTGTGCCGGTCACTGTCGTCGTGATGGCCGACGTGGTCTGACCCGGAGCGCTGCCTTGCACGACGAAGCCGGATGAGCTCTTCGACACGACCTTTCCGAAGGCCCCGCCGCCACCGAAGCCACTGCGGCCACCGCCACCGGCCCCACCCGGTGCGCCCGACGGGCGGGCGAAGCCGCTCGGCGGGGTACCGCGACCGCCGGGTCCGCCACCGAACCCGCCGGTGCACGCGCCGTTGACCGGAGCCGACACCGACACCGACACGGCCGTGATCGTCGACGGTCGAGTCGCCGACGGTGCCGGAGTCGACGTGGGTCGCACGGTGCTGTCCCGCACGGTCACGCACGAGCCCACGGTCACGGCAGCCGCCGACGCCGGCACGGTGTCGGAGAACGTCGTCGTGGCCGACCAGGTGACCGCCGTCTGCGCCGTACTGCTCTGCACCTGCAGGGTGTGGCCGTCGATCGCCGCCAGCAGCCCGCTGGCGACTGGCGTGCGTGGTTGCTGCGGGGCGCCCGAGGCCTGAGCGCCCGCCGACTGCTGCGGCGGGGAGGCTGTGCCGCCGCCACCTCCGCAGGCGGCAACGCCGAGGATGGTGACCAGGGCCAGGTACTTCTTCACGTTCACGTGCTCCTACTCGTTGCGGAGTGCGTCGATGGGGGCGAGCCGGGCGGCGCGTCCTGCGGGGTAGACGCCGGCGGTGACGCCGATGCCCAGCGCGACCACGACGGCGCCGACCGCCGCCAGGGGCGAGATGGTGACGGGCTGGTTCAGCCAGTGCGGCAGCACCACCGCGCCGACGACCCCGAGACCCAGGCCGAGCACCCCACCGGTGGCGCCCAGCGAGCTGGCCTCCACGAGGAACTGGCGACGTACCGCCGAAGGGGTCGCGCCAAGTGCCTTGCGCAGCCCGATCTCACGGACCCGCTCGGTCACGCTGACGAGCATGATGTTCATGACGCCGATACCGCCGACGAGCAGGCTGATTCCGGCGACGCCACCGAGCAGGATGGTCAGCGTCGCGTCGGTGGACGTCGCGGTCTTGATCAGCGACTGCTGGCTGGCGATGGAGAAGTCCGCGGCTGTCGAGCTCACGCCGTGCCGGGTGAGCAGCAGTGCATCGGCCTCCTGGTAGGCCGCGGTCAGTGCGCTGGCGGAGGCGGCTTCGACGTAGATCGTGCTCACCGACGACCGCGTGCTGTTGGCGGAGACGCGGGTCGCGAAGGTCGTCTGGGGTACGACGGCCAGGTCGTCGTCGGACGTGGTGCTCGAGGTCGTACCGATCGCCGCGAGCACGCCCACGACGGTGAACGAGGAGCCGTTGATCGTGACGGTCTGCCCGACGGCCTGACCCCGGGGGAAGAGCTGGGCGACCGTGTCGGCACCGAGCACCGCGACCGGACGGGCAGCATCGAGATCGGCCTGCGTGATGAAGCGGCCGGAGTCGAGTGTCCGTGCCCGCACGTCAAGCCAGTTCGGGGTGGTGCCCGTGACCGTCGTGGTCCAGTTGCTGGTGCCGACCGTCAGCGACTGGGTGCTCGTCGAGGTGGCGGCCACGCTCTTGATGTCGGGTGCGACCTGCTTGCTGGACAGCGCACTTGCGTCCGCCGTGGTGAGTGTGGAGGAGCTGCCCCGACCGCCACGGATGCCAGTCGTGCTCGTCGTGGAGCCCGGCGTGACGATGAGCAGGTTGCTGCCGAGCTTGCTGATCTCGGCGCTCACCTTCGACTGGGCGCCCTGCCCCAGCCCGACGGTGAGGATGACGGCGGCGATCCCGATGAGGATGCCGAGCATCGTCAGCGTCGACCGGAGCCGGTGCGAACGGATCGCCTCGAGCGCGGTCCGGAAGGTCTCGATCCCGTTCATGCCGCGACCACCTGCTCGACCAGGCCGTCCCTGATCCGCACGGTCCGCTGGGCTGCCTGCGCCACCTCGGCCTCGTGCGTGATCAGCATGATCGTCCGGCCGGAGTCGTGCAGCTCGGCGAACAGCGAGAGCACGTCTGCCGTCGAGCGGCTGTCCAGGTTGCCGGTCGGCTCGTCCGCGAGGATGAGGGCCGGGTCGCTGACCAGCGCGCGGGCAACTGCCACCCGTTGCTGCTGTCCACCCGAGAGCTCGCCGGGCCGGTGATCGACGCGGTCCCCCAGCCCGACCCGTTCGAGGGCCGCGATGGCGCGCGCCCGCCGGACGTCGCGCGCCAGTCCGGCGTACACCAGGGGGAGCTCGACGTTGCGCCAGGCCGACATGCTCGGCAGCAGGTTGAACCCCTGGAACACGAACCCGATCCTGCGGTTGCGCACCTCGGCAAGCTCGGTCTCCGTCATCTTGCTGACGTCGACGCCGGCGAGCTCATAGCTGCCTTCCGTCGGGACATCGAGGCAACCGAGGATGTGCATGAGGGTCGACTTGCCCGAGCCGCTGGGCCCCATCACGGCGACGTACTCACCTTCCTCGACCGACATCGTGATGCCGCGCAGCGCCTCGACCTCGAGGTGACCGGAGCTGTACGTCTTGCGGACGTCCGTCAGCCTCAGCGTGCTCATCCGGTCGTCCCGGGCCGCGTGAAGCCGCCGAAGCCACCACCCGTGCCACCCGCACCACCGGCGCCACCGGTGCCGATGCGTCGTGTCCCCCCGGGCCGGGCCAGGGGTACCGACACCTGGTCGCCGTCCTTCAGTCCCTTCGTGACGACCGTCGACGGACCGTAGGAGTCGCCGAGGGTCACGACTGTCTTCGTGCGCTGGCCGCTCACGATGCGGTAGACGACCGGCTGCCCGTTGACGGTGCTGATCGCGGCGGTCGGCACGGTGAGGACATTGCTCAGCTGCTTGACGACGAGGTTGACCGTGGCGCTGGCGCCGGCATAGAGCCCACTGGGGTTGCCGGTCACCGCGATGACGACGGGGAACGTCGCGCTGGTGCCGGTGCCGGAGGAGGTCGCGACGATGCCGAGCGAGCTGACCGTGCCGAACACCTGCTGCGTCGCCCCGGTAGGCGTGATCTGGGCCTGCATGCCCTTCTTCAGCTGCGCGAGGTCCGAGCTGCCGACGCTCGCGTTGACGATCCATGCGTCGGTGGAGATCAGCGTGATCGTGTCGGTCGTGGTCGTGCTCGTCTGGCTGGTGCTCTGGCTGGACTTCTGCCCCGTGCTGCTGCTGGAGCCGACCACATCACCGACCGCCATGGTGACGGCGGCGACGGTCCCGCTGAAGGGGGCCGTCAGCGATGCCGAGGCGAGCGCCGCCTGGGCGTTCGCGAGATCGGTGTTCGCCGAGGCGAGCTGGGCCTGTGCCGCCGCGACCTGCGTCGCCGATGCGCCTGCGACGGCGGCGACCTGCTGGTCGGCAGCGGTGACTGCTGCCTGGGCCGTGGTCACCGCCGACTGCAGCATCGTGCTGTCGACGGTCGCGAGGACGGCACCCTTGCTGACCTTCTGCCCGACGGACGCCGCGACGCTGGTGACGGTGCCGCTGACGACGAACGCCAGCGCCTCGTTCTGCTTGGGCTCGATCGTCCCCGTCGTCGTGACGGTCGCCTGCACCGTTCCGGTGGTCACGGTCGTCGTGGTGGTGGTGGCGGACCCCGTGGACGAGGAGCTGCCGGCAAGCGCGTACGCGACTCCCCCGCCGCCTCCAGCGAGGACGACCACCGCCGTTGCCAGGACAATCCATCTGCGTCTGCTCACGACAGAGACAGTGGACGGCTTTCCTGAGGACTTGGCTGGCTCGACCTGTGAGTTTGCTGGGGGTTAGGCGGGGGCCTTCACGTCCCCGGCCCGTACCAGCGCGCCAGCTTGCCGTCGCGGCTCACGGCCCGCAGCCGCTCTTCCGCCAGCGCCCGGCTCGCGGTCGTGGCCACGATGAGCAGCTGGTCGCCGCGCTGCAGCCTGGTGTCGCTCGTGGGCACGGTGCCCTCATGGTCGCGGACGAGCAGGCTCAGCACGGCACCCGGAGGCAGGCGGAGCTCATCGACGTACACGCCGTGCAGCTGCGAGCCCGGACGGACGCTGACCTGCAGCAGGTCCGCACCGACGGACTCGAGCGGCGCCGCCTCCACCTCGAGGTCGCGGGCCTCGACGTCCTCGACCACACCGAGCAGGCGCCCGACGTAGGGCAGCGTCGGTGCCTGGAGCAGCGTGTAGACGACCACGAGCACGAACACGACGTCGAGCACCCTCGTACCGCCCGGGACGTGCTGCGTCACAGGCACGATCGCCAGCACGATCGGTACGGCGCCGCGCAGGCCGGCCCATGCCAGGAACGCCTGCTCCCTCAGCGGGATGCGGAACGGCGTCGTCGAGAGGAGTACGGCGAGAGGCCTCGCGACCAGCAGCGCCGTCGCGCCGACGACCAGTGCCGTCGGGATCGCGTCGACGAGCCGATCCGGACTCGCCAGCAGTCCCAGGAGCACGAACAGGCCGAGCTCCGCGAGCAACGCGAGGCTCGTCGCGAACCCCAGGACGGCCCGGCGGTGAGGCAGCCGGGCGCTGCCGACCACGAGCCCGGCGACGTACACGGCGAGGAAACCGCTGGCGCTGAGGACGCCCGCGGCACCGAAGCTCAGCAGCACCAGCCCGACCGTCGCGAGCGGGTAGAGGCCCGCGCTCGGCAGGGCCAGCCGGCCGAGGGTCAGGCGACCTGCCCAGCCGATCGCGAGACCGACGGCGAGACCGACGACCAGCTCGTACATGACGAGGCCGGCGACCTCCAGCACCCCCGTACTCGCCCACGACGACGAGCTGACCAGGGTCACCAGCACGACCGTCGGCGCGTCGTTGAGACCGGACTCGGCCTCGAGCAACCGGCCCAGCCGGCTCTTCAGCGGCAACCGGCGCAGGACGCTGAACACGGCAGCCGCGTCGGTGGACGCGACCGCGGCACCGAGCAGCAGGGCCGTGCGCCAGCTGGTGCCGAGCAGCAGCACCGTCGCACCGGACACGACGGTGACACTGACGAGCACACCGAGGGTCGACAGCACGGTGGCCGCCCCGAGTGCCGGCCGCACCTGTGACCAGCGGGTCGTGAGGCCTCCCTCGGCGAGGATCACGGCCAGCGCGACCAGCCCGATCTCGCCCGTCAGGTCGTAGTCCTCGAAACGGATCCCGAGGCCGGCTTCACCGAGGGCCAGCCCGATTCCGAGGTAGACAAGCAGCGCCGGTACGCCGGTACGGCTGCTGAGCCGGACGGCGAGCACCCCCGTCAGGATCAGGCCGCACCCCGCCAGCACGGCGACGTCGACGGCGTGATCCACCCCCGCATCCTGGCAGGATGGTTCGGTGAGGAGGAGGCCGCGGCTCGCTGGGGAGCTGCTCGTCGTGCTCGGCCTGCTGGTCGTGTACGACTGGGTGGCCTCGCAGTCGAGGGTCACTCCGGCGTCGGCGTACGCGCACGGCCGGGCGATGCTCGGGCTGACGCCGTTCCACCTGGAGCTGCGGGCCGACCACTGGCTCGCGGGGGTCGGCTGGCTGCAGGACCCCTCGTCGTACTACTACGACCTCGCGCACATCAACGTCACGATGGTGGCGCTGCTGGTCTGCTGGTGGTGGCGCTCCGAGGTCTACCGCCAGGCCCGCAACGCCCTCGTCCTCATCAACGTGATCGGGCTCGTCGTCTTCTTCCTCTACCCCGTCGCGCCTCCCCGGCTGCTGCCAGACGCCAGCTTCATCGACATCGTCTCGGGCAGCGGCACGTGGGGGGCCGGCAATGGGGCGGCGCAGCACCCCAACGAGTACGGCTCGATGCCCTCGCTGCACACCGCGTGGGCGGTCTGGGTGGCGCTCACGGTGATGGCGATGACCGGACGGACCCGGTGGCGCGCGCTCGGCTGGGCGCACGTCGTGCTCACCGTGGTCGTCGTGATCATCACCGGCAACCACTACCTCATCGACGTCGTGGCCGGTGCCGCGACCGCCGTCGCAGCCTGGCAGTTCTCACAGCGACTTCCCAGGGTCCGTCCAGGCCGCCACGAGGCTGCGAGGACGATGGTGGAGTCATGACGACTTCTGCCCCTGAGGCCCGCCTGCTCGTGGTCGACGACGAGCCCAACATCGTGGAGCTGCTCTCTGCCTCGCTCCGCTTCGCCGGGTTCGAGGTCGAGACTGCCGCGGGTGGCCTCGAGGCCGTCGACAAGGCGCGCAGCTTCCGCCCCGACCTGCTGGTTCTCGACGTGATGATGCCGGGCCTCGATGGCTTCGGCGTCGTGCGCCGGCTCCGGCAGGACGGCGTCCGTACCCCGGTCGTGTTCCTCACCGCGAAGGACGCCACCGAGGACAAGGTCCAGGGCCTCACGCTCGGCGGCGATGACTACGTCACGAAGCCGTTCTCCCTCGAGGAGGTCGTCGCCCGCATCCGCGCCGTCCTGCGGCGGGTGTCCGCGTCGCCCGCCGCCGCCACGCACCTGTCCTTCGCCGACATCGAGCTCGACGAGGACACCCACGAGGTCTGGAAGGACGGCGAGCTGGTCCCGCTGTCCCCGACGGAGTTCAAGCTGCTGCGGTACTTCATGCAGAACACCGGGCGGGTGCTGTCGAAGGCCCAGATCCTCGACCACGTCTGGAACTACGACTTCGGCGGTGACGCCAACGTCGTCGAGTCCTACGTCTCGTACCTGCGTCGCAAGGTCGACACCACCGAGCCCCGCCTGCTCCACACCCTGCGCGGCGTCGGCTACGTGATGCGCGTGCCCCGCAGTTGATGTCGCTCTGGGCCCGCGCACCTCTGCGGGTCAAGCTGGTCGTGGCCGTCGTGGTGCTCGCCGCCGCGGGCCTCGGCACCAGTGGCGTGGCGGCGCACCAGGCGCTGCACGGCTACCTCCTCAACAGGGTCGATCAGCAGTTGCAGGACATGCCGCAGCGGCCGGGGTTCGGCTGCGATGCCGCGTTCGGGCGAGGTGGTGTGTTCCAGACCGCCTTCACGCTGTGCGTCCCGGCAGGCTCAAACCGCTTTACCGCCTATGCGCCCGCCGGCAAGCACGGCCCGAAGCTCCCCTCACAGCTGCCGACGCGCCCGACGACGCTCGGAGCCAACGGCGATCCCGCGCCCTGGCGCGCGATCGCCCACGTCTCCCCCGACGGCACCGTCTTCTTCTTCGCGCTGAGCCTTGAAGACGTCGAGAGCACGACGCACCGGCTGGCACTGCTCGAGGCGGTCATCGGAGCCATCGTGCTGGTGCTCCTCGCCGCTGTCGGCACCGTCGTCGTACGACGCTCTCTGCGTCCGCTCGTCGCGGTCGAGACCGCCGCCGAAGCGATCGCCGAAGGCGACCTGTCGCAGCGGGTCCCGGAGTCCGACCCGCACACCGAGGTGGGGTCGCTGTCGCAGTCGTTCAACACGATGGTCGCGCGGCTCGAGTCGGCGTTCTCCGAGCAGGCCGCTTCCGAGGCCGAGGCCCGTGCCTCCGAACAGCGGATGCGGCGGTTCATCGGCGACGCATCCCACGAGCTGCGCACGCCGCTCACGTCGATCCGTGGCTTCGCCGAGCTGTACCGCCAAGGTGCACTGCCGGCGCCCGCGGACGTCGATCGCGCGATGTCGAGGGTCGAGAGCGAGGCGTCCCGGATGGGGCTGCTCGTCGAGGACCTGCTGCTGCTGGCGCGGCTCGACCAGCAGCGCCCGTTGGAGCGCGCGCCCGTCGACCTTCTGGAGCTCGCCGGCGACGCGGTCGCCGACGCCCAGGCCATGGACCCGTCGCGATCGGTCACGCTGGAGGCTGTCGCGGACGGCCCGGCGCCCGTCGTGTCCGGCGACGCCGCCCGGCTCCGGCAGGTGTTCGGCAACCTCGTGGCGAACGCCCTCACCCACACCCCGACGGGAACCCCGGTCGTCGTACGGGTGTCGACGACCTCCGCTGCGGCCGTGGTCGAAGTACGCGACTCGGGTCCGGGCATCCCGCCCGAGATCCGGGCCAAGGTGTTCGAGCGCTTCTTCCGTGCCGACACCTCCCGCACGCGGGCGTCCGGCGGTACTGGGCTGGGGCTGTCCATCGTGGCGGCGCTCGTCGCGGCTCACGGCGGGACGGTCGAGGTGGACGAGACCGAAGGCGGCGGCGCGACGTTCCGGGTGACCATTCCCCTGGCCTGACGGCTGTCCACAGCTTCCTACCGCCTCGTCATCGAGGGCGTGTTCGTGGCGCACGCTGATCGGCGTGGACGTGATCGCGGCTCTCGAGGCGGCAGTGAAGGCTGCCTGCGCGGTGGACCTCACCAGTGACCTCGACCAGCTGCAGCTCGCCGCTGTCGCCGCCGAGAAGGCGGCAGGTCGACTGCGGGCCCAGGCCAGCGTCCTGCTCGGCGAGATCGAGTCACGCGAGCCCGACGACGCCGCCTGGTGGTGGCGGGACAACCTCGGCATCAGCGGCGAGGCGGCAGGCCACGCGGTGAGGCGGGCACGCGGCTTGCGCGCGCTGCCGGAGGTGTCGGCCGCCGCGGTCGACGGGACGCTCTCCCTCGAACAGGCAGGCGCCTTCGTGCCGCTCGTCGGCAAGATCGGCGAGGTCGAACTCCACGACATGCAGCCCGCCCTCGTCGAGGGCGGCGCCCGCCGGACCGTGGACGGCATCCAGCAGTGGGTCCGGCTGCTCATCGCGATGAACGCCGAGAAAGACCTGATCCGCGAGCAGGAAACCGCCGCGCAGAAGCGCTTCCTGAAGCACCGCACCAGCGCCGACGGCATGATCCGGGGGAGCTTCGCCTTCACCGCTGAGGACGCGGAGCCGTTCCTCACCGTGCTCGAACCGCTCGCCCGCAAGTCCGGAGACGATGACGCACGTACCGCCGGACAGCGGCGCGCGGACGCCTGCATCGACGTGTTCGAGGGCGCCGCCCGGTGGATGAATCTGCCGAACGCCGGGGGGCAGCGGGCACAGGTGTCGTACGTGATGAGCAGCGAATGGGCGGCTGCCTCCGGCAGTGCCGAGCCCGCGACCGGTGCGTGGACAGGGCCGCAGACACGGTCCCGTGTCGAGGCAGTGCTCTGCGACGCCCGGCTGTCACGGGTCTTGCTCGACGCCGTGGGTCAGGTGGTTCGCCTCGAGTCGGTCAGTGACCAGATCACGATCGCGCA
>JAWWOJ010000589.1:0-3627 GCA_033851885.1 Frankiales bacterium
TCGCTGAGCAGCGAGGTCCGGGTCGGGCCCCAGCTGCGCGTTCCGAGCGGCGGGTAGCGGCACGCGGCCACCGCGGCAGCCGCGTCGCTGGCTGTCTCGATGTGGGGGACGATGACGCCGTCCGCGCCCGCGTCGAGCGCCTTCATCATCCCGCTTGGCTCGTGCGAAGCCACGCGCACCAGCACCGGAATCCCAGCGGCAGACAGGGTGAGGACCGCTGGCAGCGCGGCATCCCAGCCCCACAGGCCGTGCTCCAGGTCGATGCACACGGTGTCCACGCCACTGCGTCCGACGGTCTCTGCCGCCAACGTGCTGCCGAGCGTGCACCAGCCCATGGTCGCGACGGGCTGGCTGGGGTCCAGTCGCTTCAACCTCACGAGGAAGACGGCAGCAGGTCGAAGAAGTCGAGGCTGATCGCGGCCAGCGGACCCGGCGCCAGATGGTGGGCCGTGTGACCCTGACCGGCCATCGCGTGCACGCGTGCCGACGGCAGCATCGTGTCGAGGGTGGTGGCGATCTGCCGTTTCGGCGCGACGTTGGTCATGCCGTCGACCACGAGGACCGGTGCCGTGACGTCGCCGAGGCGGTCGGCGTAGCTCGCCAGGAACGACGCGTCCGCGCGGCACTCCCGTGCAACCGTGCCACCCGCGGCGACGCGTACCGGCCAGACCGGGGAGCTCCGCATCTTCTCGATCTCGTCCGCCGGCATGCCGATCACCTCGGCGAACATGACCTGCAAGGCCGTGTCAAGGTCGTCCGAGGCGGTGGCCGTCTCGATGCGCTCCAGTGAGCCGTCCGGGTACTCCGCGCCGAAGCCGGGGGAGTAGGCCACGACGGCGCGAACGTCGGCGTTGGCCGCGGCAGCACCCAACGCGATGAAGGCGCCGAACGAATGTCCGAAGACGTCGACCGGCCCGCCCTGCCGACGCGCGGCCTCGGCGATCACGGCTGCCGCATCCGACAGCTCGTGCTGGAAGTCGTAGGGACCGGTGCCGTCGCCACTCGCGCCCCGGCCGCGACGGTCGTAGGTCACGACCGTCCGCTGCTTCGCCAGGTGGGGGCGCAGCTCGTCGTAGGTCGTGTGGTCCGAGGTGGTGCCGTGGACCAGCACCACGGTCGGTCCGTCACCTGAGATCCAGTACGCGATGGCCGTGCCGTCGTCACCTGTGACGGTTCCCGTTGCATCCATGTCGGTCGTCATCGCCGCTCCTGTTTCGTTGGTGGTTCGTGTTTAGTGCACAATGTTTCATGCGTCAAGCAGCCGGGCTCTTGTGGCTCAGAGGGCGTCGGAGGAGAGTCCGACGGGACCGGCGCGTCGCCGAAGAGGGTCTTGGGTCGAATGGCCGGCCGAGGGGGGTACGCGATGAACGGCGCGATTCACATCAGCTGGAAGTCCAGCGTCCCGGGCCGTGAGGCCAAGGGGCTGGAAGTCTTCGGGGCGGCGCTCGAGCGGTTCGAGGGGCTGCTGAAGCAGGGCCGCATCCAGTCCCACGAGGAGTACTTCGCGGTCACCGGCAGCGAGGGCGGCTTCATGCTCGTCCGCGGCGACCTCGACGAGCTCGTCCGGATCTCCGTCGAGCCGGAGACCCTCGCCCTCAACGCGAAGGCCGCCGCCATCGTGCAGGACTTCACGGTCCAGGTGTACGGCGGTGGTACCGACCAGGCGGTGCAGGAGCTAATGGGCAGCTACGTCACCAGCCTCCAGGAGATCGGCTACTACTAGGCGAGCGCGGCCCGGAGGTCGTCGCCGGCGCGGAACCAGCCGCCGTCGTTCTGCGACACGGCGCACCCGCCGTCGAGGGCGACGACCGTCGGGCCGTTCTTGGCGACCAGAAGCGCGAAGCGTGTCTGGGTGCTGCGGTTACAGGTCGGGTCGACGGTGACGTTCCTCAGCGCCGCGTTGACGGCCGCGATCTCGTCGGCAGTCAGGGCGCGATGGCCGTCGAGGCGCCCGATGCGGTCGCCCTGGGCATCTGCCTCGACCTTGTAGGTGCAGACCAGCACCGGGCCTTCAAGCGGGGTCGCTGACGGGGTGCGACTCGGCGACCCCGCATCCATCGACAACGTGTCCTTGTAGGCGTCAGTGCATCCGGTGGTCACGGACTCCTCTGACTGCACGCGGCGGTCCCGCTGCGTCCAGACGGTCTCAGTCGTGAGGGCCCTAAAGGCCTCGCTCGCCGTCGCCTGCGGGTCGCTGCACACCCCACGCGGCGCCCGAACGGCCACCGTCCCCTCGTCGCTGTGCAGGTACACCGTGCTGGGCGCGTACAGCACCGTCGGACAGCCGAACTGCTCCCCGGTCGGGGGTGGCGTGTCGGCTGCCTGGTAGGCAGCCAGCAACCCTTCAAGGCCGCCCGTGATGCGGTGTACGTAACGCACGAGCCAGATGCCGTCCCCGGGCACCCGTTGGTCGTCCTCGCCGCAGATGAAGGCGTCCGTGACCGGCGGCTGGTCGTCAGCGAGGTGAACCGGTTCCTGCACGGGGCAGGCGACATCCATCGGCACCGACGAGGAGAGCGGCGAAGGGGACGTCGTGGGGCCGGTCGGTCCGGCCGAGAGGTTGCTCTTCGTCGTACTTCCTGTCCCGGCGAGCGCGATCAGGGGCACGGCGATGACCGCGGCAGTGGCCGCCGCCGTCAAGGACCAGCGCTGCCGCCGGTGCCTTCGGGCACGGGCGATCCTGCCCGGCCAGTCCTCGCCTGGCCGCGCCTGGCCGGCGATCCCACGCAGATCTTCGTGCAGCTCGTCGCTCATGAGCCCACCTCTCTCGTCAGCTCGTCGGACCGGCGCAGCGCGGCGAGCGCTCGGGAGGTGGTGCTCCGGACCGTTCCGATCGGCAGCCGCAGCGCGGCCGCAACCTCCGCCTCTGGCAGGTCCTCGTAGAACCGCAGCACCACAATGGCGCGCTGCTTCGGGGTCAGCCTGCGCAGAGCCTGCGCCAGCTCGATCCTGCGGTCCAGGTCATCGCTACTTGCGACGACCTCGGGTACGTCAGCGTGCGGAACCTCGCCGCGCCACTTACGGCGCCACCACGACGTCGCGGTCCGCACCATGACCTCACGGGCATAGGCATCCGGATCGCGCACCGTCTCGAAGCGCGGCCACGTCGCCAGGCAGGCGTGCTGCACGAGGTCCTCGGCGAGGCCCTGATCGCCCATGAGCAGGTAGGCGCTGCGGACCAGCCGGGGACCGGCGGCGGCCACCCAGCCCTCGAAGCTCGTCATGCCCACACTCTGCAAGAGGGGCTGGGCCACCGCCGGCAATCCACGTCCTGACAACTTTTTGTCATCGCTCGCGCATCAGGCGGTCGGTAGCCGCTGCCTCAGGCCTTCGTGAAGCGCACGTGGGCGACCGCGCCCTCCGACTCGACCGGGAGGGCGCGGTAGCCGGCGAGCGACCCGAACGGCTGCTCGCCGGTGCCGAGCACCATGGGGACGACGGCCAGGTGCAGGTCGTCGACGAGCTGCTTGTCGAGGCACGCGCGGACCGTCGCCGCACCGCCGCCGAGTCGGACGTCCTGACCGCCGGCGGCCGCGAACGCCTGCTCCAGCGCGGACTCGAGCCCGTCGGTGATGAAGTGGAACGTGGTGCCGCCGTCCATCTCGAGCGGCTCCCGCGGGTGGTGGG